>JAGHDS010000195.1 GCA_021159845.1 Anaerolineae bacterium | reverse complement strand
GGTCAATGCGGAGCTGATTGAGACGGTGGAACAGCGTCCTGATACCGTCATCTCGCTTACTACGGGGCGAAAGTTGATCGTTCAACAGTCGGTCGCGGAGATCGTCGAGCGCGTTGTCAACTATCAGCGGCGGGTTCACACCCGGATCGAGATTGTGCGTCCCGAGAAGTAGCTATGGATATCGCAACTATCTTAGGCCTGGTGATCGGTTTTGGCGCCCTGCTGGCCTCCGTTGTGATCGAGGGAGGCGAGCTTGTCACCCTGCTCAATCTCTCCGGTGCGCTCATCGTGTTCGGGGGGACTTTTGGGGCGGCGTTGGTCAGCTTCCCGTTGAAGCGGGTGATTATGCTCCCCAAGCTAATCCTGCGCACGCTCCGGGGGAGTTCGTTCCGACCGGAGGCGGCGGTGGCACAGTTGGTGGAGCTGGCTGACAAAGCGCGTCGGCAAGGCCTCCTCTCGTTGGAGGAGGAAGAGGAGAATATCGCCGATCCTTTCATGAGAAAGGGGATCATGCTGGTCGTGGACGGGGTGGACCCTTCGGAGATCCGCCATATCTTGGAGACGGAGAATCAACAGATGGCGCAGCGCCACGCCCAGGGGTATGGGGTGCTGGAGGCGATGGGGGGGTACGCTCCGACGATGGGAATCATCGGAACGGTTATGGGCTTGGTCCACGTGTTGAGTAACCTGGATGAGCCGTCGGAGCTGGGGGCGGCGATCGCGGTGGCGTTCATCGCGACGCTGTATGGCGTATCCTCTGCCAATCTGCTGTGGTTACCCCTGGCTTCTAAGTTGCAACAAAGTAGCGAGGAAGAGGCCTTCCTTCATAAGATCATGATCGAAGGGATCTTAGCCATTCAGGCGGGCGACAACCCGCATATGATACGCCAAAAGCTAGAAGCTCATCTTGCGCCAAGCCAGCGGGAAAGGCTGGACGCGGAGCGGTAATGGTGTGAAGGTGAGGAACTGGGGTGAAGGGGGTGCCCGATGGCAGGCGGTGGACACGATTCGGCTGGCGGCTTGCGTTGGTTGCTAACTTACTCGGACTTGATCACGTTGCTCATGGCCTTTTTCATGGTGATGTATCCGAGCTCGAATGCGGATTTGGAGCGGTTTCACGAGGTCTTGGCATCCATCCAGCGCGGCTTTGGAGTAGGCGTTAGCATCCTGCCTGCGGGCGGGGGCACGGGGGTCTTGCCTGGGCAGGGACAGGGAGCCATCCCTATCCCGGAGTTGTCTCAGCGGAGCAAGGATTACCTGGCGCTCTCTAAGCTTTTGGCTGTGCAGACGGCAGCACAGGGCACTGGGAAGTTTGTGGCGGTGAATGTGCGGCGGGAGGGGATTGCCGTTACCCTCTCCGGAGCTTTGCTCTTCCCCTCCGGGGGAACGGAGTTGAGCCCGCAGTCTGCCAAGGTCCTGGATGCGATTGCCCGCTTCCTGGCTCCGCTGCCGAATAAGATCCGGGTGGAGGCGCATACCGATGATCTGCCCACAAATGACCCGCGCTATCCCACGAATTGGGAGCTGAGCGTAGCGCGGGCGGTGACCGTTGTTCGGTATCTGATCGAGCATGGGCATATCCAGCCGGAGCGCCTCATTGCTGTGGGTAGGGCTCAGTATGCTCCCCTGGTTCCCAATGATACTCGGGAGCATCGGGCGTTGAATCGGCGTGCGGACATCGTCATCCTGTATCCGCCTGAGGATGAGGAGAAGTTCCCTGAGGGGGTTGGGTTGCCGGTCGAGAACCCCGCGCAGGGATCAACGAGTAACCGGCCATAGGACAGAGGGGCTATGAAGAACCTAATCGCTAATCGTAAGCTATTGATCATTGGCGGTGCGATTGCCCTGCTCCTGTTTGGGGTGGGGTACCTCGTGGTGCCATCGGGGTTGCCGAAGCCGATCCACGTTGAACTTCAGGTGGGGCAGACCCCGGGGGTGACTTCTACGCCGACGCCCCAGGCACCGGAGCTTCCTGTGGCTCCGATCCGTCACGTCGTGCCGAAGGGGCAGGGGATCATGTTCCCTCTCAAGGAGCGTGTCGTCAATTTGGCGGACCCGGGCGGGTATCGCTATTTGCGTGTCTCGATCGTGCTCGAATTTCTCCCCAAGTCGGCGGAGTTCTACCGTTTACCGTCTGAGAAGCGAAAGAAAGAGGAAGACCAGTTCAAGCAGGAGCTCATGCGCCAGAAGCCGGTTATCGATGATATCGTGACTTATGTGCTGAGCAGCAAAACTTTTGCCGATGTGTTCACCATTGAAGGGAAGGAACGGCTTAAAAAGGAGCTGATGGAGAAGCTGAATGCTAGCCTCGGTGAGGGCAAGTACGTCGGAGCCGTGTATTTCACGGACTTTGTCATTCAGTAGACTGCGCGGTAAGGGGGAAGCTTGACATGGCGATTGCGCCGGATGAGAGGCTCTCGCAGGAAGAGATCGATGCGTTGTTGGCGACATTGCAGAACGACGCAGAGACCGTCTCTCAACCTGCATCACAGCCTGAGCAGCAAACGTCGGTCAGGCCCTATGATTTTCGCCGTCCCGACAAGCTCTCCAAAGAGCAGTTGCGTACGCTCCGGATGATGCACGAAAACATGGCACGGCGAGCGTCGGTGTCCCTTTCGGCGTACTTGCGCACTACGGTGGACATGGTCTTGTCCGAGATCGACCAGGGAACGTATGCGACGTTCTTGTCCCAGACGATTACGCCGGCGATCTACAACCTTGTCAGCCTGAAGCCACTTCAGGGGCAGTTGATCCTGGAGCTCAGCGCTTCCTTGGTGGATGTTGTGATTGACAGGTTGCTGGGGGGACCGGGGGTAGTCTGGGAGGCTCGGAAGGAGTTCACAGATCTGGAGCTATCCCTTCTCCGTGGTGTGGTGGATCGCATCCTGGGAGGGCTGGCGGAGGCCTGGTCGGTGGTGTTCCCCGTGGAGCCGCAGGTGGATGATATGCTGCTGGACCTCTACTTTGTGCAGGTCAGCCTCCTATCGGATACCACGGTCTGGGTGGTATTTGAGGTGCGGGTGGGGGGGGTGAGTAGTCATCTGCGGCTTGGCATACCCTATGCGTTGTTGAAGCCGATCAGCGCGAAGCTGAGCCCGCAAGCGTGGATCGCCGGTTCGGAGAGCATTGCCGATGAACGTCATGAGACCAGTGTCCAGTATTTACGTGCCCACCTGCAGGATGTACCCGTTGCCCTGGTGGCTTATTTGGGCGAGGTGGACACGACTTTTGAGGAGATCTATAGACTCAAGCCGGGGGACCTGATCCCCCTGGATACCGCGGCGGATCGGGAGATTAAGGTCTTCGTCGAAGGAACTCACTGCTTTTG
>JAGHDS010000339.1 GCA_021159845.1 Anaerolineae bacterium | reverse complement strand
GTGCAAGCGGTTCCCCCCTCCAACGGTGAGCGGCCACATCCAGCCAACTCTTTGGGAGCTCGGCCTGTGTGTGTTACAATCGCAATGCGCAAACGCAGGAGGATTCCATATGATCGAGCCCTCGCAAACTCGGGTGATCTTCATGGGGACGCCCGAATTCTCCGTCCCCACGCTGGCTAGACTGGTCGAGGACGGGTATAACGTGGTGGGTGTTGTGACGCGGCCTGATCGCCCGGCCGGGCGCGGGCGCAGGATAACCCAATCGCCAGTGAAGCAATACGCGCTGGCACACGGCCTCCGTGTGCTCCAACCGATGACATTACGCAAACCCGAGCCAGTCGCCGAGCTAGCAGCTCTACGCCCGGATGTCATCGTGGTTGCCGCCTTTGGGATGATCCTGCGCGCCAACGTGCTGGAATTGCCGCCTAAGGGATGCATCAACGTTCACGCTTCATTACTGCCCCGCCATCGCGGCGCGGCACCCATCGCTGCGGCCATCCTGTCGGGCGATCCGGTGACTGGCACGACAATCATGCTCATGGATGAGGGGATGGACACCGGCCCTATCCTCGCCCAGGCCACCATGAAGATTCGGCCGGACGATACGGCAGGCACCTTGGAGAGACGCCTGGCCCAGCAGGGGGCCGATCTGCTGTCGGCCACACTGCCCATGTGGCTGGCCGGCGAGATACATCCTCAACCGCAACCTGAGGACCAGGCGACGGTGTGTCGTCCCATCCGCAAGGAGCACGGCCGGATCGATTGGACGCGCCCTGCCGTCGAGATCGAGCGGATGGTGCGGGCATACCAGCCGTGGCCCGGGGCCTTTACATCCTGGCGCGGGCGAATGCTGAAGATCTTGCGCGCCCACATCGCCGAGGGCGCGGCAGATCCGGGCGAGGTGATCCCTTGGGAGGATGGTGCGGCAGTGGGCACAGGCCACGGTCTGCTCGTCTTGGACGAGATACAGATGGAAGGCCGACGGGCGTTGCCCATTGCAGACTTCCTGCGAGGTCATCGGGCCTTCCTGGGAACACGGCTGGGGGGAGGTGATGTGACGAGGGATCAGTAACGAAGGGCAAGCGCGAGAACGACTCATTCCTCGGCGCCTCCCTAACTTATTACCCATTGCCCGTTCCCCGTGATCTCCGTTGACCGGTGAACACACGTATGCTATTCTCCAACCATCCCAACGCGAGGAGAGACTTATCCCATGTCTTCGTCCTTCGTCGACACGTCCTTCCACGTGCGTTATGCCGAAACAGACGCTATGGGGATCGTCCACCACGCGGCCTACATCGTCTGGTTTGAGGAAGGACGCAGCGCATATATGCGAGCCTGTGGCCTGCCGTATTCGGAGGTAGAGCGGCGTGGGTATTGGTTCACCGTAGCGGAGGTACGAGCCCGATTCCACACCTCTGCCCGCTACGATGAGCGAATCGTTGTGCGCACATGGCTAACCGAACTGCGCAGTCGCGGCCTCACCTTCACCTACGAGGTGCGGCGTGTAGCTGATAACGCATTGTTGGTCACCGGTGAGACGCGGCACATTTGCGTCGACCACACCGGGGCGGTACGGCGGATTCCCCAGGACCTGCTGGCCGCCTTGCGACCTTCCGAAGTCACCAATATTTCCAAGGAGGGGCAATAACATGAAAGAGATCGTTCGCACGGACAAAGCGCCTCAGCCGGCCGGCCCGTATTCCCAAGGCGTGATCACCGGCGGGCGCACGCTATACGTGGCAGGCCAAGGGCCGGTGAACCCCGCGACAGGGAAAGCACCCGACGGGGTCGAGGCTCAGATCACCCAATGTCTGGAAAACGTGAAGGCCATCGTCGAGGCTGCAGGGGCTACGATGGCCGACGTGGTGAAGGTCCACGCTTACTTGAAGGACATGAGCCACTTCCCGATCTACAACGAGATCTATCAGCGTTACTTCCCCGAGCCATACCCGGCTCGCACCACCGTTCAGTCTGACTTATCCGGCATCTTGATTGAAGTTGATGCCATCGTGGCACTTCCCGATTGAGGGGGCATCATGTTGCACATGGATGATCTGGACACTCCAGCTCTCACCGTCGACCTGGACATCATGGAGGACAACATCCGTCGGCTCCAGGCGTACTGCGACGCCCACAGCATCGCACTGCGCCCGCACATCAAGACACACAAAGTGCCGGCCATCGCTCATATGCAGAGGCGAGCAGGGGCGCAAGGGATCGCCTGCCAGAAGCTGGGAGAAGCCGAGGTATTCGCCGCGGCCGGGTTCGACGACATTTTGATCCCCTATAACATCGTGGGACGGGCTAAGCTGGAACGACTGGCCCGGCTCATGCACCAGTGTCACCTGACCGTGGCGGCGGACTCCGTGACGACGATACGCGGGCTCGCTTGGGCGGCCGCCGAGGCAGAGCAGCCGCTGGATGTGATCATAGAGCTAGAAGGGGAGATCGAGCGGGCGGGGGTGCATACACCGGAGGAGGCCGTAGCCCTGGCTCGAGCTATCGAGACAACGCCGGAGTTGCACTATCGCGGCGTCATGATCTACCCCAGCGATCCAGAGAGCGCCCCGAAGCTGAGGGCTTTTCTGGACGCGCTCGCGGCTGCCCATCTGCCAGCGGAGATGGTGAGCGGTGGTGGCACCGGCGCTGCCTATCATTCACACGAGGTACCGGAGCTGACGGAAATACGCGTGGGTACCTACGTCTACAACGACTGGAATACGGTGCGGCGCGGGTGGTGTACCGTCGAACAATGTGCTCAGAGAGTCATCTGTACGGTCGTCAGCCGTCCAACGCCGGACCGGGCCATCATCGACGGTGGCAGCAAGACGTTCTCCAGCGACGGAGAACTACCTATGGGCCATATCTTGGAATACCCCGAGGCTGCCATCTACCACATGGATGAGGAGCACGGCTACGTGGACATCAGCCGATGTGCTCGTAAGCCGGAGATCGGAGAACGGGTGAGGGTAATCCCGAACCACGCCTGCCCCGTGAGCAACCTGCACGACGTCATCTACGGGCTGCGGGGGGATCGGGTGGAGACGATATGGCCGATCCTGGCCCGGGGAAAGACGCAATGAAGGCTAACGCGAGCGTTATCAGTCGGTAACACCCGGTCGGGGAATGAGACGACCGCTTGCCCTCCCGGCCGGGTGATACCTGCGGTCAGTTTTCCTGGGCACCCGCTTCGGTCGCGTCCAATCGTGGCTCCCATGTGTCCACCATGTGCCGCTGCACGACCACACGTGTGCCATCCTTCATCTCCAAAAGCGTAGCCCCCAGGTCCCACCAAACCACCAGGCCCTGAAACGATTGCCCAGTGCGGAGGTTCAGGCGAATCGGCACTCCCCGCTCCTGAGCGATGTCCAGGGCGATGCTCAACGCCTTGCGGCTCCACTCGTGCCGCCAGCGTAATTCCTCAGCCGGGACCCCATAATATTGAGCCAGCTTGTCCAATACCTCCTCGTCCCCGACCGCGCGGTAACGCTGCTCAAGTTCGCGCAGCACCTTGGTCGGCACGCCGCTTCCCGCGCTCACAGTGAGGAGGTCGGGGCCTCCTTTCAGCGCCCGCAGGTAGCGCAGGTAGTCACCGCTGCTCATACCTGCCTCCCCGTCGCCCGGTAGTATGCGATGGCAAGCTTGTTCAGCGTGGTCTCGGAGTCATCCTCGTGGCCAACCGTGATGGTGTAGGGGCCGAAGCCGATCACCCGGCCACGCACTTCACTGCCATCGAATAGATGAAAGATGAGTTCATCACCAGCCTCTTGATGGGCAGTTAAATATTTCAGCTCGAACTCGTCAACGGACTCCGGTAGATAGGGACGACGCCGCTTGGCGCGGGGACGTTGCTCATCCTGCTTCTTGGCCTCCTCCTGAAAGCGGGTCAATAAGGTCGCGGCCTCACGTTTGGTCAGATCGTCCAAAGGATTGTGTAGCTCTAATACCAGATCTTCCTCGCTACTCCCCAGGGGTTTCAGCAGGCCGCGCGGATGCGCTATCTGGCTAGGCC
>JAGHDS010000217.1 GCA_021159845.1 Anaerolineae bacterium | reverse complement strand
TCACCGCTGAGTCACAGAGAGCGCTGAGGAGGAAGGAAAATAAAGGGAGTTCCTCTGCGTCCTCGGCGTCTCTGCGGTGGAGAAAGGCATGTTAAGCATACATATCGTACTTATGGGTAATCACCGCTTCGCGTTCATTCATCCAAAATATCACCGGAGCGATATGATTCCTTCAAATGATAATGTTACCCAGAGGGGATAGAGTATCCCCGGCAAGAGAAAAGTCACGCACAGGTCACCCAGACACCAACGGAGTCAGCCGTTTCCCTCGAGCCAGCCAACGGGATGCGACTTCGGGCAATCGGGCTAAGGGCCACCGCATCTCGCAGCACTGGGGCAGCGATTGTAGGAACATCTCCCCGTAGGGTTTGCTTAGCACGCGGCGGTCCAGGATCACGCATATCCCGGTATCTTGTTTGCTGCGGATCAGTCGACCGAATCCCTGGCGGAAGCGCAGGATGGCATCGGGCAGATAATACTCGTTGAAAGGATCCGTGAAAGTCCGACTGCGGGCCTGGATGATGGGATCATTAGGCACAGCGAAAGGCAACCGACAGATCACCAGAGCGCTCAGGGCATCGCCCACCACGTCCACTCCCTCCCAGAAGCTGCGGGTTCCCAGCAATACAGCCTTAGGCGTGGTGCGAAAGCCATGAAGCAACTGCACGCGCGAGGCCCCATCGCCCTGGCTGAAGATGACGAAATCCTCGGGAACGAGCTCTTGGACGACCGCCTCGGTAGTACGCCGGAGCTGGTTGTAAGAGGTGAACAGGGCCAGCAGCCGCCCCTCCGTCGCCCTGGCCAGCTCTACGATGGTTTGTTCCACCGTCGCCTGGTAGTCAGGCTGATTGGGCTCCGGCATGTCGGTGGGGAGGTACAGGAGCACCTGTTGCTTGAAGTCGAAGGGAGAGCCCACAGCCAGCTCCTCGGCCTCCCACGCGTGGAGCCGCTCTCGGACATAATCGAATGATCTTGCGGTCCGCAGCGTGGCGGATGTCAGGATGACAGCCCGTTTGGCGTTCCAGAAGTATCGTTCGATCAGAGGGCCCACGTGGAGAGGGGCGGCTTTCAAACTGAGCTGCCCGCTGCGGACCGAGACCTCTGCCCAATAAATGCCGTTATCCTGGGGAGAAGTGATGACGGCCTCAAGTTGATCACGATACTCGACCAGGTGGCGGGCAGCGCTCAGCAGTTCGTCGATCAGCCTGTCCAGCTCGTCGATCCCGTAGTCGACGAGGTCGGCAAGCCCGTTGGCAAGAGCGGATAACTGCTCAGCCAGACGGCTAAAGTACTGCCTCGTATCATCCCAGGTGATCTCCAGATTGGACCAGGCGGGCTGGTGGCGCATCCCAGTGTCCAGAAGGATACGCACGTCATAGGGACCATCCAGGCGCTGGTTGGTGTGCTCGCTCAAGAAATCGCGCACGGCGTCGAAGAAGATCCCGATCATCGCATGGGCAAGCTGAATGTTGGACTGTAGGGTTTGCACTCTGGCCTGGATGAACTCCAGTATCTGGGTGTCCACGGCCGGGCGCAGGTTTTGTATGATCTCCTCCAGCAAGCCGGGCCTTCGTCCCATGCTGTGCAGTGTGCCCAGCAGCCGGACGATGTCCTCGGCGCTAACGCTGAATCCCAGCTGACGCGTCGCTGTTTCCTCCAAGTGGTGGGCCTCGTCGATAACGAGATGGGTGTACTCCGGCAAGACGCGGTTCTCCGTCGCCATGTCCGAGAGTAACAGCGCGTGGTTGACGACAATAATATGCGCCTCCTGTGCCCGCTGACGGGCCTGGTAGAAGAAGCAACGGCCTTGCTGGGCATATGAACACCGCTCAACGTGACAGCTCCCTGGCTCGCTGGTAATGGAGTTCCATATCGCGCGGTCAGTAGCAGAGGGGAGGAATAGTTCCGCCTGGTCGCCAGTCGCCGTCGTGGGTAACCAGGCCAACGCTTGGGCGATGATGTTCATCTCGGCCACTGTGAGGTCAGGGGACCGACACAGGGCGTCGAATCGACGGAGGCAGAGATAGTTGCTGCGGCCTTTCAGGAGAGCACAGTGCGCCTGGGTACCCAGGGCCTTTTGCAGGTCGGGGATATCTTTGTTGAAGAGCTGGTCTTGCAGGTTGATCGTATTTGTGGAGATGACCACGCGGTCCTGGTTGTCCAGGGCAAGCCGGATGGCTGGCAATAGGTAGGCAAGGGATTTCCCGGTACCCGTTCCTGCCTCCACGAGCAGATGGTGCCCCTCATTGAACGCATTGGTGACGGCGGCCAACATCTCAACCTGCTGTGGGCGATGCTCGTAGCCTGGGAACGCCCTGGCGATGGTGCCTCCAGGGGACAGCATGCGCACCAACTCTTCTGCGTCCAGAGGGACCTTTAAGGCCTCGCCCGGTGGTACGGGCGTCAATGTCCCGGGACCTCCATATCTCCCCATCGGGAAAGGGGATGACTTGGAAACAGCCGGACGTGTGAAAGCGTGGCGTGCCTGGCGTTGCTCGACCTCCAGGAAGACCGCGCTAAGCGGCCAGCGCGGGCGGCAACGTTGGGCAATGCGATTGATACGCTGGATCACCTCGGCGGGGATATGGGTTTCCGCGTAATGGATGAGTGCTCGAAACAGCTTCGCGGTCGCCAAGGCATCGGCCAGCGCTCGGTGAGCATCGACCAGCGTGATCCCCAGAGCTTCCGTGAGCGCGCTCAGAGCGTAACTGCGCTGGCGAGGCAGCACGATGCGGGCGAGGGTAAAGGTATCCACCGAGGCATTCTGTTCCAGCAGGCCGGCTTGGCGTAAGAAACTTACGTCGAAGGCAATGTTGTGCCCGACGAGGATGGCATCGCCCACGAAGCGGGCCAGCGTCCGGTGGATCATGGCGAGTGTCGGAGCGCGGTCGACTTCCTCGGTTTTGATGCCAGTGAGCTGCTCGATGCGCGGCGGGATCGGGCGTCCGGGATTAACCAAAGTGGACCATGTTTCCATCTCGCCATCGCCATGGAAGCGCACGACGCCGATCTCGATAATTTGATCCTGTTCGGGGTTGAGTCCGGTCGTCTCTAGATCGAGAGCCACATAGGTGGGTTGCATGAGAAATCCTTGTTAGAAAGTCAACTGGCAAACCTCCCTCCACCAGGAGCAGAGCTCAGGTGAAGGAGATCGGCCAGATTATACCACAGATCCGCACCCTTTTGGGCAACGGACAACCTCATTCTGGAAGCCTACATGCCCTGATAAATAGCTCAGTTTACTCCCCAACAGGACCATCAGGTCACTCCGCCCTGTTGATCGATAAGACAAGCGCAGTAAAGCACCCTCACTTGAGAACACGCAGGCAACATCATACCCTTTCAAGTAACTGTTTACCTTTGGGGTAAAAGGGGTTAGCTGCGCTGCATCCTCGTACATTGAGTCTCACGAAGTTGTGCGTCCTGCAGCTGAATGGGCCGAGGGCTTGTTGCCCCCCTTCTCCCACGCCTGGGAGAGGAGGGTCTGGGGGATGAGGGCCATCGCGGCCAAAGCACTTGGATCTAAGCGCCTGTATTGAGTGTGTCTTCACCCACATCGCTCACCGGATACCAATAAGACCTAGTGGGGGAACGGTGAGCAGTTACCCTTTCAAGGCCTTCCAGGATCTGGTGATCAGTACCAAAGGAGAATGAAAAGGCCGTTTTTCGATTTACCCGAGGTTGACATTCGAGGCGTTCAGCGCGATACTAAAGGTAACTACCGCGCCAAGCTGTTGCGCTTATCGAGGTCCCCTTAGCGTTTGGCGGCTTGGCAAACAGGTGATAACATTTCGGTTTTCATCCTGGATCCATGCGATTTCAGGGCGATAGTCAGACTCACCTTGGACGATAGCGGACTTATCGGACCGTGTCGGGCACACCATAGCACCGGGGCTCAGCCGGAGGAGGGTGGCATCTCTGGTGAACTCATTGGCGTCTTGTCGGTATGGTTTCCTCCGACCAATGAGGGATCCAGGTGACGGTTGAGCGGTGGATGCGCGAAAGGGTTGCCCGCAGATGATAACAACCCAGATTACGGGAGGTGAAAGGTGCGACAACGACGATCCCTGCGGCAGTCCTTGATTTGGGTGCTTGTCCTCAGCCTCTTGGTAACCTTCTCCACTGCAGGCGGGGCTTTAGCAGCACCCCCGGCAGCTCCCCTGGCACAGGGTGAAGAACCTGCCTTTCGGCTTGAGCTCCCGCGTATTGTGGTGACAGTCGACGAGGATGGGTACCCCAGCGTCTTCGGCCTCAGCGTCAAGGATATTCAAAACATGACCGGCATGGATATGAGCATGGCCCGTGTGCCGGCGAATATCATGCAGATGGCCGCCCAGGCTAAGATTCAACACTTTGAAGTAGCAATTAATGACAAAGGCCTCTTCCTGTTCGCGAATGGGAAACCCCTCCCCTATATCGCCTGGGACCAGGAAAGCTTGAAGGATTTGGTGGATGCACTCCAGGCTTTCCAGGTGCAGAATGCAGCTCTCATAGGGCGATTCGTTCCCTTCCTTCCGTACATCGGCATCTCATTGGCAGTGCAATTCCCGTTACCAGAAGGGGAGACCGCCGTTCCAATGCGGGATCCTAAGGATCTGTCCCTGGTTGACATCAAGACGGCTCGTGGCGAGGTCACTGGAGGGCCTTCGGTGATCTTCCATGCAGTTGTGGATGTTGACGAGGAAGGTGTGCCCTCAATCATGGGGGTATCCGTTCGTCAAATCGAGCAAGAGACGGGCATGAACTTGAGCTCGGCTCGGGTTCCCACTAATCTGATGGCCCAGTTATCAGCTGGGGGTATTCAGCATGTGCAGTTGAAAACATGGCCGGATGGATTATACCTATACCTGAATGGCAAGCCCTTGCCACGGCTGGTTTGGGATTCGGCTCACCTGGCGACGCTGTCCAAGATTTTGCCTGGGTTATTGGCGGGTCAACCTTGGGCACCATTGGCTGGCAAGGTCGCAGGTGGCCTTCAGACGGCTGACGTACAGGTAACGGTCCGTTTCCCGGTGCCCTCAGGGGCCAAGGAATTACCGTTACACGACTTCTCCGCCGAACAGTGATGGCTTGCTTATAGGCGGGCTCGGTCGGGCACGATCGAGTCCGCCTGGCTGTGCTTATCATAATTTCGCCCTGATCTCATGGAGGGATTCATAATGCTGGAGACGCGACCTGATCTTCTGCGAAAGGTAGCCCTTGCTAGTAAGGTGTTGGGGGTTATACTCCTTGTCATCGGTGTCATCGGCTTCTTTGCTGGCCTGACGGCTGGTGGGAATATGCCGGCCATTGTGACATCGTTGGTCAAAATGGCAGCCTTCCTGATCCTGTTGACCGGGATATTCTTCTTCATCATCCTTTATGCTATTGGAGACATGGTTTTGGTATTGTTAGGGATCTCAGAGAGCGCCCGTTCTTTGCAAGAGCAGCTTGCTAAAGGGGCCGTCGCGCGGCCAACGTCGACGCCATCCGCTACAACCTCCCAGAGCAGTCGAACAGCGTCCACGGGATCATCGAGCTCTACGTCCTCAACAGTATCGGCGGCTCCTAGCTCACCTCCACCAGCTCCCCCATCTTCGACAGACTCGGAAACTGCCTCCGTTGAGGACGCCGAGGAAGTAATGCGGCGAGCTACAGAGCAAGCTCGCCGAGCCGCGGAGATCGCCCGCCGAAGCAGGCAGCAAGGATCGAAGAGCTAATCTCTAATCGATAGGATCAAGGAAATGGCGTGAAGGACCCGGTAATATCGGGTCCTTTTCTATTTGCATGGGCTTTAGCCTCTCGCTTGCTGCGGTCGTCGCAGCCTCGCATAGCTCATGTGAGGTTCCGCGAAGAGAGAAGCCTGAACAGCGTTCGTTGACAGCGCCCGTGAGCTATGATAGTATGCCATCGTCCACGAGTTCCACCGGCGACGGATAGCATAGTTTCTGCCCGGCGAGGGTCGGGAACGATCGGGGCGATCTCTACTCCTATCCGAGAAGCGGCCAGGCATATCACTGCCGAGCTAGATGTCCTCGTATGCAGAGATGAACAGGTGACGAGCACGATGGTGGTAGTGTTGTGCTGTGAAGGCAGAGACACGGAGATGGGTCCCGTGTCTCTGTCACGTATGAAGGGGGATGGCTCAACATCCCGTCAATATCATTGAAGGGGAAGGAGATGTGACAAAGTACATTTTTGTGACGGGTGGGGTCGTGAGTTCCCTGGGAAAAGGGGTCACTGCAGCCTCCATCGGGCGGTTGTTGAAGAGCCGGGGCGTGTCCGTATCCATTCAGAAGCTGGACCCTTATCTTAACGTTGACCCGGGCACGATGTCGCCGTACCAACATGGAGAGGTGTTCGTAACAGAGGACGGAGCCGAGACGGATCTGGATCTGGGACATTATGAGCGCTTTATCGATGAGAACCTGAGCCGAGAGAACAACGTAACCACGGGCCAGATTTACGCGGAGGTGATCGCCAAGGAGCGACGTGGAGATTATCTGGGCGGGACGATTCAGGTGATCCCCCATGTGACCAATGAGATCAAACGACGCATCGCCCTGGTCGCGCGAACGTCCGGTGTAGATGTGGTGATCTGCGAGGTGGGAGGGACCGTCGGGGACATTGAGGGGCAGCCCTTTTTGGAAGCGATTCGGCAGATGCGTAAGGATGTGGGGCGGGAGAACACCCTTTACATCCATGTGACGTTGCTCCCGTTCATGCCAGCTACGGGGGAGTTGAAGACGAAGCCTACGCAGCACAGCGTGCGGGAGCTGCGCGGCATCGGTATCCAGCCGGACGTTATCGTCTGTCGGGCAGACTACCCCGTCGGGGATGCCGTACGGGAGAAGATAGCCCTCTTCTGCGATGTGGAGGAGCGCGCGGTGATCCCCCTCATCACGGCGGAGACGATCTATGAAGTGCCTTTGATGCTGGAAGAGGCAGGGCTGACCGACTTCCTGCTGGAGCGCCTGGAGTGCACGAAGGCACGCAGTCAGGATCTCGAGGAGTGGCGTCGCCTGGTACTCGAGATCAAGCGCCCGAAGCCGAAACTGCGCATTGGCCTGGTGGGGAAGTACGTGGAGCTTCAGGATGCTTATATCAGCGTGAAGGAGGCGCTGCTGCATGCCGGTGTAGCTATTGACCGAGACGTGGAGATCGAGTGGATCAGCTCGGAGGAGTTGGAGCGCGGCCGGGACCTGCACCGACTACAGAGCGTGGATGGCATCGTCGTGCCGGGTGGGTTCGGATATCGCGGCATTGATGGGAAGATCATCGCGGCTCGTTATGCTCGAGAGCATAAAGTGCCATATTTCGGACTGTGCCTGGGTATGCAAGTCATGTGTATTGAGTTCGCTCGCTTTGTGCTCAACTCGGACGAGCCCAACAGCACGGAGTTCGACGTGACGACCCGGCATCCCGTGATCGACCTGCTGCCCGAGCAGCGTTCCATCGAGGATCTAGGGGGGACTATGCGTTTGGGGGTCTACCCCTGCCGGCTGGTGCCTGGCACCCTGGCGTGGAATGCCTATCAAACGGATCTCGTGTACGAGCGGCATCGTCATCGCTTTGAGTTCAACAACGCCTATCGCGACACGCTTGGCGAAGCCGGCATGGTGTTCAGTGGGCTGTCGCCCGACGGCCGGCTTGTGGAAATCGCCGAATTACGGGACCATCCGTGGATGTTGGGGACACAGTTTCATCCGGAGTTCAAATCACGCCCGAACGCCCCCCACCCGCTTTTCCGGGAGTTCCTCAGGGCGGCCGATGCCCACCGGCAGAAGCGGATGGCGTTGGAAGGGCGGGAGGCTGTCCCGATAGAGGATGACGGAAACGGTGTAGCACCCTCGTAGTGAGGATCCGCTGGCGGCCTTGCGTCAGAGCGCACTTTCTCAGGCATTGTGGTATAATATAGCAGCTTGTTGTCAACCTTTTCCCCTGAGATGATGTGAGCACTCGTTACTGCACTGGCCCCGTGCGAGCTTATGGGCTCCATCGCTCGCACTCTTTCATCTTCCGGGGTATTCGAGGGGTTGCATGGTCATCTTGGTGGCCAAAGTTCCGTGTGCAATACTTTTCGATTGAAAATTCTGGAGGGGTATCTGATGTCTGGGCATTCCAAGTGGTCCACGATCAAGCGCAAGAAAGGTGCAATGGATGCTAAGCGCGGGGCGCTTTTCACCAAGCTGGCTCGCGAGATCCAGATTGCCGCGCGTGAGGGACCCAACCCGGAATACAATTTCAAATTACGGTTGGCCATTGAGAAAGCCAAGGCGAACTCCATGCCCAAGGAGAACATCGAGCGTGCGATCCGCCGTGGCGCTGGTCTGGAGAAGGGCGAGGATCTGGAGGAGATCATCTACGAGGGATACGGCCCGCACGGAGTGGCCATCCTCGTGGAGGTGCTGACCGATAATCGGAACCGGGCGGTGTCCGATGTGCGCCGGGTGTTCACCCGGGCGGGGGGGAGCCTGGGCGAGTCAGGCAGCGTAGCCTGGCAGTTCGAGTCGAAGGGATACATCACGGTCCCGATGGAAGGACAGGACGAGGAATCCCTGTTTGACGCGGCGATCATGGCGGGGGCCGAGGATGTCGAGTTCAGTGAAGATATCGCCGAGATCTACACGGAGCCAACGGAGCTTCAGTCGGTGCGGGAAGCGCTGGAAGAGCAGGGCATCCAAATAGATAACGCTGAGCTGATCTGGAAGCCAACGAATCTGATTTCATTGGGGACGAAGGAAACGCTCCAGAATCTCTCTTTAATTGAAGCGCTGGAGGACTTGGAGGACGTCTCGCGCGTGTTCTCGAATCTCGACATCTCCGAGGAGGCCGTTGAGGAGTTCGCCGCCGCGTGACAGCCCGTGCGGACAATGGAGGTACCTCGTGTGATTGTGCTGGGCGTTGATCCCGGTGTGGCCATCACAGGCTATGGGGTCGTTCGCAGCGATGTAGACCGCCTCTCGTTGGTGACTTATGGTGTGATCCGGACCCCACCCACAAAGGGATTGCCGGAGAGGCTCTGTATGATTTACCAGGGACTGTCGGATTTGATCTCCTTCCATCGTCCTCAGGCTATCGCCGTAGAGGAGCTGTTCTTCGGCCATAACGTGCGCACGGCGATCTCGGTAGGAGAGGCTCGAGGGGTCGTTTTGTTGGCGGCGGCTCATGCGCACCTCCCCGTGCATGAGTATACGCCCTCAGCCGTCAAGCAGGCCGTGGTTGGGTACGGTAATGCCAGCAAGCGCCAGGTGCAGGAAATGGTACGCCTGTTGCTGGAGCTATCGGATGTCCCGCGTCCGGATGATGCTGCCGATGCCGTCGCAGTGGCGATATGCTACATCCATTCCGCTCGGATGGAGGAGCTCACGGCCTCTGCCAATAAGGATGCATAACATTCTTCAGGCACACTTATGAGGAATGGCCGTATCGCCGTCAGGTAGTTTTCGTCTGAACGGATGGGGCAATCGATGGCAAAGTGGATGCGTTCGGCGTAGGAGGGATCCATGCAAGGTGATGAGGCAGTCGCGGGATACGAGGAGAAGGGGCAGTCTTCTTCGGAGCTAGAGCTGCAGCCCAAGAAACATAAGAAATACCGCGTTCTGATAGCTGAGGACGAGGCCCCCCTGCGTAACTTGCTTAAGCTCTCCCTTGAGGAGGCGGGGTACGAGGTCATACCGGTGGAGAATGGGCGGCAGGCCGTGGAAGTCTTCGACTCGCAGCCCGTTGACATCGCTATCCTTGACATCATGATGCCCTGGCTGGATGGGTTCTCCGTGTGCCGTCATATCCGGAAACGATCGGACGTGCCGATCATCATGCTGACCGCACTTGGGCGCACAGATGATCTCGTGCAGGGGTTTGAGCTGGGCGCGGATGATTACATCACTAAGCCCTTTACCTTCAAGGAAGTCGAGGCTCGGATCCAGGCGATTCTGCGGCGCGTGGAGTGGACGCAGGAGCGATCTGCATCCTCGATTATCTCAATCGGTCGTGTGACGATCGACTCAGATGCCCATGAGGTCTTTGTAGGGGGGGAACCACGGCATCTGACTCCCATTGAGTTCCGGCTCCTGTACTATCTGATGTCCCATGCGGGGCAGACCATCCCCAAGGCCACGTTATTCCGAGAGGTGTGGGGATATGATCTCGTCGAAGGGACCAACCTCGTCGAGGTGGGGATCAGGCGATTGCGCGAGAAGATCGAGGAAGACCCGTCCCATCCTCGGTACATTTTGACCGTGCGAGGCGCTGGGTATCGATTTCGGGAGCCTTCATGATCACTTGGCTGGAAGGTCGTGTCCTGAGACGCGGGAAGGATTTCCTGGTCATCGACGTTGGAGGCGTAGGGGTGAAGGTTTACACGCCCGCGCCACTTCTGGCCCGGGCGCGTGTCGGTGAGACCCTATCCGTTCACACCCACCTGCATGTGCGGGAAAATGAGCTGGCCCTCTTCGCTTTCTCCAGCGAGGAGGAGCTGGCCATGTTCGAGCTTCTGCTTTCTGTATCCGGGGTTGGCCCGCGCGTAGCCCTTTCCGCTCTCTCCAGCATGTCGGTAGACGCACTGCGGTTGGCCATCGCCCAGGAGCAGCCGGATCTGCTGTCTCGCATCCCCGGGATCGGGAAGCGCACGGCTCAGAAGATCGTCCTGGACCTGAAGGACAAGCTGCCAGCCGTCGAGGTGCCTGAGGAACTAGCGGCGCTGACCGAGGCGGATGCTGAGGTGGTAGATGCCCTGACGGCGTTAGGGTACAGTGTGGTCGAAGCACAGCGCGCTGTCCAGGCGTTACCTCGAGATGTGACGGACGTGGAGGAGCGGCTGCGTCTGGCGCTGGCCAGCTTCAGTGGGCCTTGATCATCCTGGGGGCTCACCTGACTTGAGCCCTTCTCTCCCCAGTATACTCGCGTCCGTTTCCTTTTTTAGCCCTCGGTAAGCTCGGAATTGTGAAACAGAGCCTGATCCGAGGGGGCGAGCTAAGTCCCACGGATATGAGCGAGGGCCCAGCTTTAACCAGATCCGTTTCGTCCTAGTATGTCCTGACTCCTGATCGCTTATGTGCAAACGCAACCAACATCTTCCATATCCTCGGAACCGATGGAGCTCTCGGCTGTACCTCCGCCTTATCCTGGGGTTGATCGTCCTGCTCCTGAGCATAGGTGGGGTGTGGCCCCAGTCCGTATTCGCTCAGACGGCTGGCGATGTGGACCTGGTGATTACTGGTCGTCTGCTGAATACCCACAATGATCCGATCGTGGGAGCTAGCGTTGAGGTCACCATCGACGGACATCTATGGCCAGTCATTGTGGATGGGGTGGAACGCAACGCAGCGCACAGCACGGATGACGGGACGTTCCGACTGACACTTGCGGTACCTCAGGATGTGCTGTCTGCAATCGCGGCCGGCAGATCCACCCTGGCGATTGTCGCTTTCAAGCCGGCATACCGGACTATGAAGATCCAGGTGAGCCACTTGGGGTTCGCCGGCTCCGAGTTGTTAGCTGACGTTGGGTCGGTCGCGATGATGCGTCTGGTCAACGCTGGCTTCATCATCTCAGCGGCTATCTTTCTCCTCGTTTTCGCCCTTATCTCCCTGCGTATCCTGCACGAAACCGTCGCGGCGCTGTTGGGGGCAGGGTTAGTCTATTCCGTCACTTACTTCATCGGCTACTTCCACCCTGACTTCTGGATCCTCTCCTTTGAGCGCTCGATGGTGTTCATCGACTTCAACGTTATTTTCCTGATTCTCGGGATGATGATCTTCATGGCGATCCTGTCGGAGACCGGGGTCTTCTCGTGGTTGGCCTACCGCTCGTTCCTCTGGGCGCGAGGGAACGCCTGGCATCTAGCGGTCATCTTAACCGTACTGACCGGCCTGATCTCTTCGCTCTTAAACAATGTGACCGCCATTTTATTGGTGGCCCCGGTCAGCATTGAGCTGGCTTTGATGTTGGGAGTTCACCCCTTTGCCTTCGTTGTTCCCGAGGTCCTGGCATCCAATGTTGGCGGAGCTATCACGTTGGTCGGCGATCCTCCTAGCACCATCGTCGGTTCGTACCTGCGGATGGGATTCACCAAGTATTTCGTGAACATGGGACCATTGGGGTTCGCCATGATGGCTGTCACGGTGGTCATGTTGTGGCTGCTATACCACAAAGAGTATGCTCGCGCTAAGATGCAGGTGTCCCCCGCCCTGCTAGAGCGGCTGGAGAGCGGTGCCCGCATTACGGATCCCCAGTTGCTCTGGAAATCATTGATCGTGGCAGGCATCACGCTGGTACTGTTCTTCATTGAAGGCCTCGTCGATATGCCCCCAAGTGTGGTCGCTCTGACAGGGGCAGCTATCCTGTTGGTATGGGTGCGCCCTGATGTGAATCACATGCTATCCGAAGTGGATTGGACGACGTTGGTCTTCTTCCTAGCCCTGTTCATCCTGGTAGGGGCGTTGCAGGAGACAGGGGTGATCCAGGCAGCAGCCGATCTGATCCGGCAGTTGGCAGGCAATAATCTGCGACTGGCCGTGATCCTGGTAGTCTGGGTCTCGGGCATCATGTCCGCCATTGTGGCGAATATTCCCTTCACGTTGGCGGTGCTGCCCGTGGTGTCGTTCCTCAGCCGCACCATCCCCGGCGGGGAGAGCCACGTGTTATTCTGGGCGTTGATCGTGGGAGCTGACTTCGGGGGGAACGCGACGTACTTGGGGT
>JAGHDS010000222.1 GCA_021159845.1 Anaerolineae bacterium | reverse complement strand
TCAGGCAACGCCGCAGGCAGCGAATGCCCTTCTCAAGACATTAGAAGAGCCTCCCACGCACGTCATGTTACTGCTAACGGCCAGCCAGCGCGAGGCACTGCTGCCGACGGTGATCTCCCGATGCCAGGTGATCACACTGCGGCCGCTTCCTCTCCACGTTGTGGAAAAAGCCCTGATAGAACGCTGGCAGGCCACACCGGAGCAGGCGGCCCTGCTGGCGCGCTTAAGTGGGGGATGTCTGGGAACGGCGGTAGCTTCCCTAAACGACGAACAAGGGAGCGAATGGCGTACGCAACGTCTGGAGCAAATGGCTCAAATTATGGCGGCCGGAAACGCCGACCGGCTGCTGTTGGCCGAATCTCTGAGCCGAGACCAGGCTACAGTGCGCCCCACACTCGCTCTATGGCTGAGCTGGTGGCGAGATGTGATGTTGACCCAAGCGCGATGTGAGGAGCAGATCACCAACATTGATCAGCGCGCAGCCATCAGGAAGGCTGCCCAGCAGTGGCCGGCCGCGCAAGTGCGAGCCACCGTACAGCAGCTGCGCGATACATTGACCTACATCGATGACAACGCAAACGTGCGACTGGCACTCGAGGCCCTCTTTCTCCTCTTCCCTCGGGAAGTTCCCGATGACCATAGACTGTAGCGGTGACGATCGGAGGATGTATGGCAGTAGTTGTTGGAGTACAATTCCGGTTTGTGTCAAAAATATGCCATTTCGACCCGGCTGGACACACGGACCTGAAGCCAGGTGACTGGGTTGTGGTAGATACAGCTCGAGGTCGTGAAGTCGCACAGGTTGTGCAACCCCCTCATGAGATCCCCGATGATGCTGTCGGCGGATCACTAAAGCCCGTGGTCCGCCGTGCCACGGCATGGGACATGGTACAGCGCGACCGATATATGCATCGCGAGGAGGATGCATTGCAAAAGTGCCGAGAACGTGTGGCGGCATACGGACTGCCGATGAAGGTGATCCGCACCGAATACAGCTTTGACGGCAGCCGGCTGATTGTCTACTTCGCCTCCGAGCAAAGGGTGGACTTCCGAGCGCTGGTGCGCGATCTGGCGCTTCTGCTGCACACTCGCGTCGAAATGCGACAAATCGGTGTACGCGATGAAGCGAAGATGTTAGGAGGGTTAGGAAAATGTGGGCGCCCGCTCTGCTGCGCGTCCTGGCTTCGCGAGTTCAGCCCTGTCTCCATTAAGATGGCCAAACTGCAAGACTTACCCCTCAGTCCCTCGGAGATCTCCGGCGTATGTGGTCGTTTGCTATGCTGCCTGAGCTACGAGCTAGATACATACACGGAGATTCGAGAGCAGTTACCCAAAGTCGGCTCAGAGGTTACGACCCCCGAGGGAGTAGGCCGTGTGCGACAAATCCACGCGTTAAAGGAGACAGTGACCGTGCGGTTGGAGGACGGGAGCCTGGTGGAAGTACCCGCGGCCAATATTTTCCCTTCCTCCCCTCCCGAGCCGGCCGATGCCACCCAACGCGGCGCTGGGACACATAGGACACACACCAACCGTAAAGCTGAAAAGGAACGGGGACACAAATCTAAGCGAAGCTGACCGATATGCATGGGAGCGACGACAAAGCTGAGCTGGAGGCACAAAACTCACTCCCAGCTCAGCTTTTTTAAGCGCGCCAAAGGTTTCGGGCCGCGCGCAATCGGTCCAATATTCCATTTGCAGCCCCGGCGGGCATTAGCGAGGTTCCACCACCAACTTGACGGCGGTGCGCTCCTGCCCTTCGATGTCAACTTCGGTGAAAGCCGGGATACAAATCACATCAATGCCGTCTGACTCGAGATACGTGCGTGCAATCGCAACGGCCTTGACGGCTTGGTTCACAGCGCTGGCTCCGATCGCCTGAACCTCTGCCCGGCCGTGCTCACGCACGACCCCTGCGATGGCTCCCGCAACTGCGGTAGACCGAGAACGGGCGGATACTTTGATGATATCCATGTCGGCAGCCTCCTTGCAAAGTCGTCTATGATGGATGGACCTCTGCCTGCTGATAGCTTTGATGGCAGCGGCCGACAACGCTTTACGGAGGCCCGTCACGGACTCCCTGGCCATCCCCCAAGGTATGGCCTGAGAGCGCATGCAGGGCCAGCTACGTGCTCCAAAACCGAAGACGTATCACCTTATGATAAGGATACTCACGAAATGCATCACCGTCTGTAGTCCATCGTACAACATAACACACGACTACTTGGCGTATTCCACAGACCGCGTTTCCCGAATCACCGTGACCTTGATCTGCCCCGGGTATTCCAGGTTATCTTCTACCTTGCGGGCGATGTCCTTGGCCAGCCGGATAGCCGCCAGATCGTCTATGTCCTCCGGCTTCACGATGATGCGCAACTCACGGCCTGCCTGAATGGCGTAGGACTGCTGCACTCCCTCGAAAGAGTTCGCCAGCTCCTCCAGAGCCGTGACGCGCTTAATATAGGTTTCCAACGCCTCCCGACGGGCCCCCGGTCGGGCGCCGGAGATCGCATCGGCCGCAGCGACGAGAACAGCCTCAATGCTCTGCGCTTCCACTTCACGGTGATGAGATGCGATGATATTGACCACCTTCTCAGGAACTCCATATCGGCGAGCGATTTCCGCTCCGACCTGCGCATGAGGCCCTTCGACCTCGTGACTAACCGCCTTGCCGATGTCATGTAAGAGACCTCCCATCTTTGCCGTCTTCACATCGGCTCCCAATTCCGCGGCCAGCAGGCCAGCGATATGTGCCGTCTCGATGGCATGATAATACTGGTTCTGCCCGTAGCTCGTTCGGAATTTCAATCGGCCGATCAGCTTCAAGAGCTCTGGATGTAGCCCCTGAACACCCGTCTCTATCACAGCCTCCTCGCCAGCCTCGCGAATCTGCCGCTCGACCTCCTGTCGCGCCTTCTCAACCTCACGCTCGATGCGCGCGGGGTGAATACGCCCGTCCTGAACCAACTTATTCAGGGCAATCCGCGCCACCTCACGACGCACCGGGTCGAAGCTGGAGATGATCACTGCCTCCGGTGTGTCATCGACGACCAGATCTACCCCAGTACACATCTCGATGGCCCGGATGTTGCGCCCCTGCCGCCCGATGATGCGCCCCTTCATCTCATCATTGGGAAGCGGCACGGTAGAGACCGTAGTCTCGGCCACGTGATCAGAAGCTACGCGTTCGATCGCCATTGTGATCAGCTTACGCGCCTGCTCCTCCGCCCTTTCCTCCATCTCCGCCTCGACCTGGCGGATCACCCGAGCCATCTCCTGCCGTGTGTCCAGCTCGACCTGCTTCAATAACTCGATTTTGGCATCTTCCGATGAGAGCCCCGCGATACGCTCCAGCTCAGAGCGTATCGATTCCTCCATCTTTTGGACTTGATTCGCCCGTTTGTCGATCTGGCTTTGGCGCTGGTTAAGCCTCTTCTCCCGAGTCTCAATCTGCTCAAGACGTCGCTCGAGGGTTTCCAGCCTGCTTTGGAGACGCTCCTCCGCGCGCCGAAGTTCCGCCCGGCGTTGGCTCAGCTCAGCCTCTGCCGCGTCACGCATTCGGACAGCTTCGTCACGCGCAGCTAACCGAATCTCTCGAGCATGCGCCTCGGCATCTGCGATAATGTGCCTTGCCTGCTCCTGAGCAGCCCGTATGCGAGCCTCAACCAGCAACCGCCGCAATAGGTATCCCAGAACACCTCCAACGGCGGCAGCTATCAGGATGCTCAGCAAGATGAGAACCTGTCTATCTAACCCAAACCTCATACGTTTACTCCTTAGATGTCGTTATCCCTCCAAGCTCATCCGTTAAGCATCCACCTGGCAGATCCCCAGGCACTCCACCCATATCCAAACGGATGAGTCAGTTCCACAACGCACTCATTGCAGGATCGCGCGCTGAGGTGCTCAATTATCACAGGAGCGCCAGGGGGACATCACTTCCCTTCCACATCATCCTCGTCACCCTGGCACTGCTGCCACAACCGGCTCAGCACCGCTTCTATAACCTCGTAGGAAAACCCGCGGCGGGCCAGGTATCCTCTTCCTCTTCGCCAGAACGCGCTACGCTCCAATGCGCCCCAGCGTCGGACTTTGGCGCTCAGAATCCGATAAGCGACGGCCTCCTCATCAATGGCCGAATCGTTTAACACCGCTTCGATCACATCGGAAGCCACACCTTTAAGCCGCAGCTCCTGCCGTAGAGCGTAGATTCCTCGCGGGTTGAACTGCTGTCGATTCTCCACCCAAAAACGGGCGAATGCCGTGTCATCCAGATAACCTGCACGATACAGCCGGTCGATCACGCTATCGGCCACCCGCTCATCCACTCGATGTCGCTGCAGGAACCGTCGGACCTCTGCTTCGCTTCGAGGTCGATAGCTTAGAAAGCGTAAAACGCGATCATAAACTTTCGCCTCGTTGGCGACGCGCTCCAGCCGTTTCCGTTCTTCAGGGCTGACCTCCTGCCCCAATCGAAGATGGGCGGCCTCGACGGCGGGCAAAGCGAAAGCGAACCGGCCATCGATATAAACGTTGACCCAATCTTTGCTGCGCCTCTGGAAGCGCAACGCGGTAATCGTACCTCGCACCGCCGCGCTCCTCCTGAAAACGAAAAATGGCCGTGGCAGGTCTGCCACAGCCATCACCAGGCACCCTAAGCAGGTATTCGCGCGCGGCCCTACGTCAACCAGTTTGCCCTTAAAGAAGGGAACGCCCTACATTCCGACCACCCACGTGGCCGGATAGCAAGTCATGTCGTCACCCTAGTTAGACAACAGGCGACGCAAACATTCTCAAACAACAGACCAAGGGTTGGCCGTCCATACCTACCCTCATCAGGTTGTCTGATCATTCACCCCCTGAGCTCTCATGGCTTGCTGGGAAGCAAATAGCAAACTTAAGGCTTTTAAAGCCGAACACGCGCATGGTAATTGCCGGACAGACCTTGATAACATGTATCCGCCGACAGTTTAGGCTTCATCCTCGCCGTTACTGGTGGCGTCTTGAGCCCGTTTAACGGGCGCTAAGCCTGCCTGTTCTCGAATCTGTCTCTCCAGGTCCTCCATGATTTCAGGGTTCTCTCGCAAGAAAGCTTTGGCGTTCTCGCGTCCCTGACCCAACCGGATATCCTCATACGAGTAATACGACCCTCGCTTCTCCACCAACCCCATCCCTACCCCCAAATCCAATACATCCCCTTCCCGCGATATCCCCTCATTATACATAATGTCAAACTCCGCCACCCGAAAAGGCGGCGCTACCTTGTTCTTCCTCACCGTCACTCGCGTCCGATTCCCTACCACCACTCCCCCCTGCTTCAACGCCTGCACCCGCCTCACATCCAACCGCACCGACGCATAAAACTTCAACGCCAACCCCCCAGGCGTCGTCTCCGGATTCCCAAAGACCACCCCTATCTTCTGCCGCAACTGATTCGTAAACACCATCGCCGTGTTCGACGCCTTGATCGCCCCACTCAACTTCCTCAACGCCTGACTCATCAACCGCGCCTGCAACCCCATATGCGCATCCCCCATCTCCCCCTCTATCTCCGCCCGCGGCACCAACGCAGCCACCGAATCGATCACCACCACATCGATCGCACCCGAACGCACCAATGCCTCCGCTACCTCTAACGCCTCCTCCCCCGTGTCCGGCTGCGATACATACAAATTCTCCACATCGACCCCACACCGCGCCGCATACCCAGGATCCAACGCATGCTCCACATCAAT
>JAGHDS010000446.1 GCA_021159845.1 Anaerolineae bacterium | reverse complement strand
CCCATGAGAGCGATCGTGCAGCGAGTGCGCAAGGCATCCGTAGAAGTCGATGGTGAGATCATCAGCTCAATCGACCGCGGTTACCTCATTCTGCTGGGTGTGACCCACGAGGACGGTGATGACGAGGCCGCGTACCTTGCCCGTAAGATCGCTGGGCTCCGGCTGTTTGAAGACGATCGAGGCAAAATGAATTTATCGCTGGCCGACGTGGGCGGTCAGGCGTTGGTGGTATCCCAATTCACGCTGTATGCTGACGCTCGTAAGGGGAGACGGCCCAGCTTCACCGATGCGGCTCCTCCGGAGCAGGCAGCGCCATTGGTCGACCGATTCGTGGAGCACCTGCGGGCGGCGGGCGTGCCTACCCAGACGGGGCGGTTCCAGGCACACATGCTCGTTTGCCTGTGCAACGACGGCCCGGTGACATTGATCCTGGACACGGCATCCATGCGTGCCCCCAAGAGTTAGGATGAAGAGACCATGAACGGCTATGCCTCTACCCCGCCCGGGCAGGAGATCACCGACCTGATCGTCCTGCAAGCCATGATCGACCAATTGGATGATTACCTCAGCCGCGACCGCGTGTACCGCCCTATGCTGGTGCACACGCCGCAGGGAGCCATCCGGCCCGCTATGTCCATCGGGGGCATCCTCTTTCGGCTGAGGCGGTTGCGCGCGCTGGAGAGTCGTCTGTCCCCGGCACAGCGGGATGCCTTGGACCGGGCGGAGGATGAGCTAAGCCGCGCTCGCCGCTGGTATCCCGAGGCGTATCGGGACCATGTGATCCGGGAGCTCCGGGGCCTACTGCACTCGTGGCGATGGTTCCTGGATGATTGTTGTGAGCGCCTGGATGAATGCGCAACGGAGTACCCGGCTGAGGCACACACTCGCACAACGATTCAGTTGTTGATCGATCACTTGGGGGAGGGAGAGGTGCCTGACGAGGTGCTCCGCCAGGTGGCCGCACAGGACGACCGGCTGCGTCGGTGTTTTCACGGTGGTGAATTCATCTGGCCATCGGAATGGGAAGTTGCCTTCCCACGTCAGGAGTATTGGTGGCTCTATGGGCTTCCAGGAACACGCCCATAGAGCATAGAGACGCGTATTCCATGTCGCGACACGCGGTGACTGTCCGATAAGCGCGACACAGATGCCTGACATCCCTTTCTGCGCCGTAGAGACGCCGAAAAGGCAAAGAGATCCCCTTTATTTCCCTTTCTCCTTAGCACTCCCGGCGACTCCGCTGTGAGATGTGGGTAATCACAGCGTGATTATACATTGACGGACACTCTGCGATCCCCTATAATGAACTTGGCTATACTCCGTTTTCACTCATCTGCCTTGGCCTCATACGGGAGGGCTCCTATGAAACGAGTGCTACTCATGCTCTTTCTGGTGATCGGATGGGGAACGATGGCCGGCTGTACTGCGATCGACACGGAGCAGTTGGCCCAATACGCCGCGGCCCGGGCTACAGCCGCGGCGGCCAGCCAGGCTATGGCGGAGGCAAAGGCCACCGAGGCCGCCGCTGTGGCTGAGATCGCTACGGTATCCGCGCGACTCACCGCGATGGCTCAGCCGACGTCACCCACCCCAACTCCGCTGGCAACGCCATCGCCCGGAATCACCGTCGGCGAGGCCATCACGGCGACGGGCGCGCTGACCCCAACGGCGACGCTGACCATGACGCCTACCCGTATCATGACCGCGACCGTTGCCCCTCCTGCTACGTGGACGCCGACGCTGACGATGACGCCGACGGCCTCTGTAACGGCCACCCAGCAGCCTCAGGCGACCCCGTCGGCGTCGGTGACGCCAACCGCGGCGATCACGTTCACACCAACCGCGACGCTCACGCCAACAGCTACCATATTGCCACCTCCCACCATTACCCCGACGGGGACGTTGACGATTACCCCTACTTCAATGCCCACAATCACTCCCACACCTACGTACACACCGACCCCGATGCCGGAGGCGTTTGTCCAGCCGGCCGGGAACGCTCACGTCAACGTGCGCTCTGGTCCTGGGCTGGCCTGGGAACCCTTCACTACTCTGGCCCCAGGGCAGGAAGTCCGTATCGTGGGGACTAACCCTAAGCGCACCTGGTGGCATGTCTGTTGCTTTGACGGCCGGAAGGGATGGGTGAGCGCCAAAGTCACTCAAGCGCGCGGGGAGCTCGACAAGGTTCCTGTCATCAAGCCAGCCCTCCCCGACGATCTATCGGCCACCTGGCGTATCCATTGGGAGTGCCATTCCCCGGGCTGCAAGTTCGATCAGTGCAACGGTAAGAGCGTGGCGCATGTGCTCAAAGTGCTCGACGAGCGTTGGTTGGAGGTCGAGCGGACGGCCACATGGGAGGGAAAGTGTGGGCAACCTTCAACGTGGATCACGCACGTGGATCGGTTCAGTGGGGAGGAGGAGCAAGGCCCGGGTGGGGGAAAGGGACCGCTCTTCCGCATCTTCGAGAACGTTGCAAAGCTGGGGGAGCCCAATCGCGTGCTGACCTACCATGATCAGAAGATCCCCATGTGG
>JAGHDS010000247.1 GCA_021159845.1 Anaerolineae bacterium | reverse complement strand
CCGGAGATGGATGGCTTCGAGGCTTTGGAGGCCATCCGACGCATCTCCGACGTGCCGGTCATTATGTTGACCGTGAAAGGGGAAGAGGCCGATAAGCATCTGGCTTTCTCGGCCGGTGCTGACGATTACCTGGTCAAGCCCTTCAGCCCCATTGAGCTGAGCGACCGATGCAAGGCCGTACTGCGGCGGGCGGCTGATAAGTCGGTGCATGTAGATGGACTCGTCAAGGTGGACGATCGGCTGCAGATCGACTTCGCTCGTCGTGAGGTGATCGTGGATGGCAGGCGCGTCAGCTTACGCCCCACCGAATGGCGTCTCCTCTATCACCTGGTACAGAACGCAGGTTGGGTCATGCCGGCCGAGGTCTTGTTGCAAAAGGTATGGGGCTTCGAATATCGCGACGATGTTCAGTTGTTGCGTCTCTATATCGCCTACTTGCGCCAGAAGATCGAGGAGGATACCAACAACCCGCGATATATCCTGACGGAACGGGGTGTTGGATATCGTTTCGTGGATTTCCGGCGTGAGCAAGACGCCAGGGAAGCACGGGCGGAGGAATAGCGCCGCGCGGGGATATCCGTAGCCGGGTTGGGAGGTCAAAATGAGCAACTCTGCTCCGGTCAAGATAGGCGCCGTCGGCGGGCGGCGGGCGATGGCATACTACGAAGCCGCCGTCCACCTGGCCGACCAGGTGAGGTTTACAGCCGTATGTGATCTCGATCCCGCTGTGTTGAACCGCTGGAGTGAGCGTGATCCCAGCATTCAGACGTTCATCCAGTACGAAGACATGCTTCGGCGGGGCGACTGCGACGCCATCCTCATTGCCACGCCGCCCGAACTCCACGCCGCCCAGGCGATCCAGGCCATCCAGGCGGGCAAGCATGCGCTCAGCGAGGTACCCGCTATTCTCTCCTTGGACGAGGGCTGGGCGCTGATCGAGGCGGTCAGGGAGTCGGATCGCGTGTACATGATGGCGGAGAACTACTGCTACATGAGGACCAATCGGATGGTGCTGAACATGGCACGGCAGGGCCTCTTCGGCGATCTGATCTATGCGGAGGGAGCCTACATCCATGACTGTCGGAACCTGCTGTTCACGCCGCAGGGAGAGCTGACCTGGCGCGGGCGTTACCGTCGGGAGGATGACGGGAACAGCTACCCGACTCACTCGCTGGGGCCGGTGGCCCAATGGCTGGAGATCAACCGCTCAGACCGCCTGGAGAGCCTGGCGACGTGGACCACGCGCGAGGAGTCCGCCCATCTGTTCGCAGCGGAGGTGCTCGGGCGCGATCACCCTGCAGCCCAGCCGGGGTACTTCCTACATGGGGACTCGGCCACGACAGTCATACGCACAGAGCGCGGCGCGATCATCGTCCTGCGCGTGGATTGGGTCTCGCCACGCCCACACAACATGACGCACTATGTCCTGCAAGGCTCGCGCGGCGCCTATCTATCCCCGCGCCACGCGGGCGAAGACCCGCTGGTATGGATCGAGGGACTGAGCCCGGGAGCCAGTCCACCTTCCCCGGAGAAGGGAGAGGCAGAATGGGAGCCCTTATGGCGTTATGCCAACCAGTACGAGGATGAAGCATGGCGTCAGTGGGGCGAGATGGCCACTCGCGCGGGGCACGGCGGCGGGGATCTCCTCGTCCTGATCGACTTCATCAAGGCTGTGACGGAAGGTACTTCGCCCCCTATCGACGTGTACGACGCCGTGACATGGAGCGCGGTAATTCCCCTCTCCCAGGAGTCTGTACGGCGTGGGGGCGCTCCCGTCCCGGTGCCGGACTTCCTCGCTAGGTTCGAACGAAGGTGACCCCATCTTGCCACATCACATGCTCAGCCGCCCGCTAACCGCTAACGACGCAGGGCGGGCGGCATCGTGGCGCGCAGTCGCGCGTACACAGCGGGTGTGGCCTCTCCCCCGCCCGTCTCTAAGGCGATAAGCCAGGCGCCGATCACCGGCTCGAACTCGGGGACGACGACCTGAGCCCGTGGAGCCGTGCGGTGCACCGTAGCCTTGATCACGTCGAACAGGAGGGGCCCTTTGCCCTTGAAGATGCTCCCGCCCAGCACCACTTCCACGTCCGTCTCCTCAAGCCCCAGGCGACGGATAATCGTGCCTGCGGTGATTCCCACCTCTTCCCCTTGCATCACGATCAGTTCCTGGGCCACCGCATCTCCCCGATAAGCGGCTTCAAAGATCAGCGGGGGCAACCGATAGACGCTGATACGGGGGATTTTCTCTTCATACAGGGCGTGCAGCAAGGCCTCCATGTCGGGCATCCCCAGCGCGTCCAGGAACATCTGCGTCAACATCGTCTGAGGGCCCCGCCCGTCCCATGCGCGCATGATGCGTCGGATCGCCTCCCGCGCCAGGTCACCGCCTCCTCCCCAGTCGCCAGACATCCATCCCAGGCCAGGAAACACGATCTCCGTCCCATCCGGGCCACGTCCGGCCGCGTTCGTGCCGGACCCGCAGATCACGGTGACCCCCCACGGCCGGCTCAAGCCGGATCGCAGAGCGGCCATCGTATCGTTTTTGATCACGATCTCGCGCGCCAATCCCAACGACCGGACCGCCGGGGTCAACATGGCGTAGTCTTGAGGGAGATCCGCGCCTGCCAGGCAGAACGCCCCGTAGTCGATCCGCTCCCCGCTCAGCCCCGCCTGCGTCAACGCTTCCTCACCCGCCCGGCGATACTCGGCGACGACGGCCTCCAACCCGGGCCCCTGATGGTTCCCTGGTCCGCCGCGCCCGAACCCCAGAATGCGCCCGCTCTCATCCGCTACCACACAAAACGTCTTCGACGCGCCCGCGTCCATACCGAGGAAATAACGCATGTCGTGCCCCCATCTCAGGATATGCCGATGGCCTATATCCGATGGTGCTCCACGGGAGGGGATGATAGATCCCCCTCCCGTGGAGCCAGGCATCCTGCTCAGTCGAAGAACTGCGGTAAGAAATCTCGGTTCGCCTCCAGGATCGCGTCCAGGAGTCCTTTCGCTACGGAGAACGACGGGACCAACGGATGCGTCAGCAGGGCCTGTAACGCCGCCCGGCGGTCACCTTCCGCCCCAGCTTTCGCCGTCAGTACCTCGTATGCCTTGACCTGTTGAGTCAGCCCGGCGATCTGGGGGGGCAGCGGATCGGTCACCAGCGGCCGGGCGCCATTCGCCCCGACGACGCTTGGGACCTCTACGACCACATCGGGCGGAAGGTTCGGGATCGCCCCGCGGTTTAGCGTGTTGACCACGTGTATCTCATTCTTATTGTTCTCGATAGCCGTCATCAGGGAAACCGCCACCGTGGAGTAATGGGCCCCGCCGCGTTTCTCCAACAGCTTCGGCTTCTCCTTCAAGTTGGGATTCTGGTACATCTCCATCAACTGGCGCTCGATCTCGATGACTTCCTCGCCGCGCGTTTTCTCTGCCTTAAGCTGATGTGCCAGCATCTTATCATGGTTATAGTAATAGCGCAGGTATCCGCACGGGATGCATTGCAAGGTCTCCAGCAGTTCGGCTGAGAACCCGGTCTCGTCCTCCTGTTCTCGCTCGCGTGCCTCTTTCAGAGCCTCCTGGAACACGCGGTCCCAGACATCCTGGCCGTCGATCCACACGCCCCGCAGCCAGTTGAGGTGGTTGAGGCCCACGTTGTCGATGGTGATGCGATGTCGGTCCACACCGAACCGCTTCGCCAGCTCCATCTCGATGCCGATGGGCAGATTGCACAACCCAATCACGTTGATGTCGCTGTAGCGAAGCAGCGCCTCGGTGATCAGCCCGGATGGATTGGTGAAGTTGATCAGAAACGCCCCCGGGGCCGCCAGTTGCTGGATATCTCGGGCGATGTCCAACACAACCGGGATCGTACGCAGCGCCTTGGCGAACCCCCCCGGCCCCGTCGTCTCCTGGCCGATCACACCGAACTTCAGCGGTATCTTCTCATCTCGCACTCGCGCCGCCATCTGGCCCACGCGAATCTGATTGACGATATAATGGGCCCCTTCGATGGCTCGCTGGCGATCCGTGGTCAGCTCCAGCTCGACTTCCGCGCCAGCGGCTTCTAACATGCGCCGCGCCAGCCCACCCACAATACCCAGCCGACGCTCGTCGATATCCATCATGACGATGTGAGCGAGATTGAGCTCCCCTTGTGCTCGCGCTAATCCCTCGACCAACTCTGGCGTATATGAGCTTCCCGCTCCGATAACAGCGATCTTCAACTCCCGATTCATGAGTGCCTCCTATGTGTCCAGATTTACAGGCTGCCTTGTCTCAGCGGATTGATGGGCAGCCCAACATAGTTGGGTGATCTGGTATCCTTGCTCTATACTCGGCCCCACGGGCTGTCCGGCGGCCAACCCGCGCAGCCACTCCCCTGTCATCCAGATGGGGAATCCCTCCAGGCGCCCGCCGATCTCGCGCACCAGTGTACCGGGATAGATCCAGCGCTCACCTGCTTGGTGCACCATCTGATCCTGCGTATTGATGAATTGGGCACCCTTATCTCCCACGAGCTCAAACTTAAGATCAAAGACGTTAGGCATTGACTCCGGCAACGTCCACGCCGTCTCGAACACAGCGGTCATGGTCGGCTCGAACTCCACGATGATATGTAGCGCGTCCCAGGTATCTATGCCTCTGGTGGTCAGTTGCCCTCGTATCCCCGTGGCGTACACGCGACGCGGCTGTGCCCCCGAAAGCCAGACGGCCAGATCCGCGAGGTGTGGCAGGAGGAACCACCCGGGACTCGACCGGGCCGCCCAACTGAGCATTTCGGTAGGCACCCAGATTGTATCGTTCAGCCGGGCGTTGATCCACTGGATAGCGCCCAATTCCCCTTGACGCACGGCGTCCTGAGCGGCGACGAAGGCCGGGTTCCAACGATTCTCGAAGGCCACCATACCATACACGCCAGCCTCCCGGACGGCGTCTCGGATGGCGGCGGCATCTTCCAACGTCGTCGCCAGCGGCTTCTCGATCATGACATGAAAGCTGTGGCGGGCCGCGTCCACCGCGGGCTCCCGGTGGGCGAAGTCGGGTGTGGCGATGATCACGGCATCCAGCATCGTCTGCTCATACATCTCCCGATGGCTGGCATATACGGGCACACCCAGCACTTTAGCCGATTCACGGACGCGTTCGCTGACGTCGCACACAGCCGCGACGCTCGCTACGCCGGACTGATTCACGGCGCGGGCATACATCATGCCCCGGATACCCATGCCAACGATACCTATGCGTAGCATCACATGCCTCCCTTTCCGATCAGGAGATCACCTAGCTCAACTAGAACCCCAAGCCGCGCTCCTTCAGACTCACATACTGTCCCTGGCCAATGATGAGGTGGTCCAGCACCTCGATCCCCAACAGCCGCCCGGCCCTCACGGCGTCACGCGTCAGATGGATGTCCTCCGGGCTGGGCGAGGGATCCCCCGATGGGTGGTTATGCGCCAGAATGACGGCCGCGCAGTTCGATCGTATCGCCGCTCGAAATAGCTCCCCAATGCGCACCACGGCGGAGTTGAGAGACCCCCGATACACCGTCTCAATCGCCAATACGCGGTTGCGGGTATCTAACAGGATCACCCGCATCTCCTCCTGTTCCAGCATCCCCATGTCCAGCGACAGCAGATTGGCCGCGTCGGCTGGCGACTTCACCTGCGGTCGTTCCTGCGGCGATGCCACCAATAGACGGCGACCTAGCTCCAGTGCCGCTTTGAGCTGGGCCGCCTTGGCCTCGCCCACACCACGCTCAGCGCACAAATCGGTGAAGCTCGCCCGGGCCAACCCGGCCAGCCCCCCATACCGGGCCAGCAGCCGATTCGCCACCTGCAGGACGCTCTCGCCGTGCACGCCCACCCGCAGGATGATCGCCAACAGTTCACCCGTGGAGAGCGCGCCGGCCCCGTAATACTTGAGCCGCTCACGCGGCCGCTCACCCGCCGGCATATCCCGGATCATCAGGCGGTACTCTACTTGCTCTTGTGATTCCGCGCCCACATCCTTCCTCACGTGATGGTTTGCTTGCGGGGCACCGACGTCACGGCGCCGTTTGCTCCTGTCCCCGCGGTCGGATATAATGAACCCACCTTGCAATGGGAGGATTTCCGCCTCATGCCGCCCAATATCATGAATGCCATTGGCGTCGCGCTACAGGTTATCCTGGCGTTGGCTGGCGCCTTTCTCTTTGCCCTGTGGATTAGCCTGGTGATCTGGGCATTTCGCGATATCCGCGCACGCACCCGGGATGTGTTCGCCCAGATCCTCGCGACCTTGCTTGTGCTCCTCTTTACGCCCTTCCTGGGCGCTGGCCTGATCTTGTACCTGTTGCTGCGTCCCAAAGAGACTCTGGCCGAAGCGTATGAGCGCGCTCTGGAAGAGGAAGCGCTATTGCGAGATATTGAGCAGCGACCTGTCTGCCCGAATTGCCAGCGCCCTATCCAACCTGATTGGCAGGTATGCCCTTACTGCGGGGAGCGCTTAAAGTCTCCCTGTCCTCACTGCGGTAAACTCCTGGCGTTGGATTGGGCTTTCTGCCCCTACTGTGGCCATGAGCTATTCCCCCAGCCTGGGCGAGCGGAGGAGACCTTGGCTGTGGGCGCCGCCACCCTCGGTGACAGAGCGTGAGCTGCGTCAGGGTATGGTCATCGTCGAACCACCTGGACGGTGCCGCACGTGACTTCGTTCCCCGCCAGCTGTCCATCTGGCCCCGTTAGAGCCACCACCACGCGATATTCACCGGGCGGCGTGATCGGGTTTAAATTGATGTCATGCTCGTCACGCAGTAACCGGTTCGGGGGCCAGCTCTCCGGCGGATGCAGCGCCCACACTCCTCGCGCCCGGTCCAGCCCCATTCCCCATACTTGTCCCATCCCGTCGATCAAGGGCAGGCGAGGGCGTACCCCTGCCGCTGGATTCCCAGTCCGCCGCCAGTATAACGTAACGTGGACCCACCCAGATGGCGGGTGATACACGTTGTCTTGAGCCGTCACCACCTCGTCTCCCAGATGACACCCAGCCAGTGTGACGCCCGGGGCCAGCCGGGCGCTCAGGGACTTAACGCCCGGCGGTAACTCCTTGAACCACAACCGCACAGCATACGCCCGCAGCGTGATGCCTGCAGGGAACTGCTCGGTCGCCAGAGGGTAGTGCTCATTTAGCCAGCGCTCCACCAAGCGATCGTCATCGATACCGGCCAGGTGCGACTCGACCAGCCAAATTGTGTCGAATTTGGCCATGCCCTCCAGCGGCGGCGCTATGGCCTTCATATCCCGCACCGGGCCGCCGAATGGAAAATAGACAGGCAAGTCCCCACGATAATACCGCAGGAATGCCGTTCTCACATAATCCACATGGATCAGGATGGCATCATTCGGCCCGGCGTGCGATTCGATGTAGCGAGCTGCCGCCCGCCAGTCCTCGCGGCGTTTCTCCGGGTGCCAATCCCAGGGTAGAGCGACCAGGCTGGTCACGACGAGTATGCTCAGCACTCCCCCTGCTAAGAAATAAGCCCCGGGCTTCCCCCAGGACGCGAGCCGGGCGACGGCCAGTGCCCATGCGATGCACAGGAAGGGCACGAGGAATAGCCAATATCTGGGCTCGGCGAAAGCGGCCTGGTCCCGGGCCAGCAGCAGATTCCCCTCAAGCCAGGGTACCGCAAGCGCGATCGCCAACTCCGCTCGCCCTGTCTGGCCACGCCCCCCGGGCGCGAGGCCTATCGCCAGCGCAACTGCCCCAGTGATCACGGCGAAATCACCTAGCGCGCTGGACGGCGCCTTGTGGACCATGAAGGCATGTCCCAACCGCCACAGCGTGCCCACGACATCGGCAAACGCGTGGCCGGGCGTGAACTCCCGCCCGCTTACCAGCCATGCTTGCCGCGCGAGCGGCAGGAACGCGATCGCTGTGACAACGAACGCGATGCTACCTGTCCATGCTATCCATCGCGCGCGGTGCCTCTCGCCCCCTCTCCATGCTCGCGCGATGGCTACCAACCACCACAACCCCGCGACGGGCAACAACAGGGCGTTGAACAAGTAGGCGTAGAGGCCGGCTAACGTCGCCAGGACGAAGACGCCCCAATCGCGAGGGGTGTTCATCTCTAACGCTCGCGTCAGCCCCCAGAACCCGAAGAGGGCGAACGTCGCTGCGGGCATGAACATGCGCGCCTCTTGCGCGTACCAGACCAGGAAGGGGTTAAGCGCGAACAGCAGAGCAGCGATGCACCCGGCGAGACGGCCGCCCCAGCGACGTGCCAGGGCATAAATGGGGAAGACGGCCAGGGCGCCCAGCAGCACGCCCAGGGAACGCACAGCAGCATCCCCGGAGCCAAAGAGAAGGGTCCATGCTCGCAGGAGCAGGTAGTAGACGGGGGGATGTCGATCCAGCGTCAGTCCCATCCCCACATGTATGATCTTCGCGGCTGGGCGGCCGGCCCAGTAGGCGCTCACAGCCTCGTCGAACCAGAGGCTGTGATAGGTCAGCCGCCACAGGCGCACAGCCAAAGCTAAGAAGAACAGCCCGGCCAACACGCCGGGCTCGTTCTCATCCGAACTCTGCGAACGAAGTTCATCTTGACGAGAGCGACCACGAGAGTTGTACCGGAAATAGTCGTTACCTTGACGCCTCGGCCAAAGCCACGAGCTGTTGAGCGCCCGCTTTACGGCTTGCTGGCAGCGATGCGAGCGGCCAGGGCGGCGCGCACCGCATCGGGACCGCCACTGATCCGTTCCACCTTACAGCCCGCTGCCTTCAGCCCGGCCTCGTCGGCCGCGCTATACCCGTCGCCGATGATGGTGACGCGCGCTGCCTGCTGAGCGTCGGCCGTCGAATAGCCAAAGGCGAGCCGGAAGCGGATCAGATAGTCTATGGCCAGGAAGAAATTGGCCCGCTCCCCCGGCGCGCCAGCGGGCCCTAACAGCACGTAATGAGCCAGAGGGCGATCTCCCGCACCTCCATCTGAGAACAGGCTGAGCTCCAGCATCTCCGTTGTGCCTTCGGCCAGCGTGATCGGCTGACTGCGCACGGATGTCCCCTCAACAGCCACGACATATGTCCCCGGACCCAGCCCCTCGATGCGGAACGACTCGTCCTCGGCTACCGGTGATCGCCCGGCTTCCTTTTCGCCATCTCGCAGTGCTATGACCTCTCGGCCGGCCCCGCCGTGGATCCACCCTTCGATCACACCCGTCTTCGAGGGTACGGTCAGCTCGATCTGGACAGCATTATACCCGTCCAGCCGGATGGGATCCGAGACGACATTGGTCCCCGCGACCTGCACCTTGTATACGCCAGCCGCGATCCCATCGATGCGAAACGTCTCATCGTCGCTCACCTTGGCCTGGGCGACCGTGTTCGAGTCCTGGGTCAAGAGCACCGTTCGCCCGGCGCCGTTGTGGACCCGGCCTGTTACCACGCTCTCCGCGGGTGGCTCGCTCGATGGCGTGCGTTGGAATATGACCAGGAAGGAGTGGTGAAATAACGTGTTACCGGGCGCTTCGTCCGGATGATTGGTGTGCAGGTTCTCCACCCGATCCGATGGCAGCCCGACCCCTTCGACGCTGCAAACCTGCCCCTTCCACATCGGGAAGTTCGTCCCAGGTTCATTGGCAGGCTTATCCACCGTGACGATTTGCTCACCGTTGGGCCACGTCACCCGGGCCTGGGCCCCCATGATCCGCTTCCCGTTTTCATCGAGCATGTCGATGAAAATATGGTGCCGACCGCCGTTTTCCTCGGGTGTTAAGTGGTGTACGCGCCGTACTCGCCAGACCGCCTTACTCTGGGCGGGATCCACTTTCACTGGAACGATCCGAACACCGTAAGCTTGGGCATCGTTGATCGTGTCTGGCTCGTTGCCTTGTTTTGCATCATGCACAACCACGGAAGCTTCCTCCTGGTCGGACGTTGAAGCCTCTGATCCCTCAGGTCGGCCTACCACCCAGTCCAGCAATCGTCGTCCCCATTCGCTCATGGTCCCCTCTCCCAGGTTAGCTGGCGCCCGCTAGCCGCTCTTTTATCGCCTGCTCGATGGCATACAGCCCACCCGACACGCGCTCAACGGTGCAGCCAGCCTCCCGCAGCACATGCTCATCCTCGGCGCCCACGGCCTGTTTGTCGCCCAGGATGAGGACGTGTTCGGCGCGCATGGCCTCCTCCAGGCTAAAGCCGGCCGTTGCCCGTCCGGTAGCCAGGAATGGCTGCACCAGCAACAATGTCACGCGAGTATCGGGATCGTCCGATGGCCCCAATAACAGATACAGGGGCAACGTCTTCTCGGGAGCAGCTGCCAGATGATAGGTGAGCTGCACTCGATTGCGTCCATCCAGCGTCACATCACGGTGGATGATCCCGACGCCTTCCAGAAATACCATGTACACACCGCCGGGGAGCTTGTCGAACTCGTAATGCCCCTGCGCATCCGTGACGGCCTCGGCGACCCATGTATCTCGATACAGCGTGACCCGGCGTCCCGAGACAGGAGCTCCGGATGCGTCCAGGACCTGACCGTCGATCACGCTCGCGGACGGCGCTCCCGCTGGCACCAGCGTGATCTCCACCTTGGTCTTGCCGTCCAGGGTGATATCGCTGCGCGTCAGCCCCAGCGCGGGCACTGTTAACGTGTACGTCCCCGCCTTCAGGTTGTGGAAGACGAAAGAGCCTTCGTGGTCCGTGGCCGATTCGCCTATGACCTGGCCATCGCGCAGCAGCTGGACCAGCACCCCGACCTGCGGCGTCGCTGCTGCATCCAGGACCTGACCGTACAGAGTGCTGCCTGCCGCCTCGCCCAGCTTGATGTCCGGCGCCGTGAACGTGCCCAGGCCGTCGCATACCACCTGGACCTTGTGTGTCGCGTCCAGCTCGATCTCATATGGTGCGGCGGGCAGGCCGGTGAAGTGGTATTGGCCATGAGCATCTGTGGTAATTTGGCGTTTCCAGCCCCAGCCCGGGACCGATGGGCGCAGTGTGAGCGTCGTCCCCGCGGCGGCACCGTATACCGTGCCCTGGACGATCCCCCGCATGGGGAAGAGCACTTCGACCTCATTCTGCCCGTCCAGGTTGATACGATCACGGATTACGCCGATCCCGTCGAGCTGCAATGTATAGGCCCCGCGGCCCAGATCAGTGAAGGCAAAGCGGCCGTCAGCGGACAGCGTTGTCGTCCAGCGCTGCTTGCTTTTATCCTCCACCAGGAAGATGCGCGTGCCCTCAGCGCCGCCCAGTACCTGGCCGCGGACCACGCTCGCCCGGCCCGCGCTGGTGGGGCGAAGCTGGAAGTTCACCTCCCACGTGATGGCATCACCCTCCCGGCCGGGGATGCCCGTCGTCTTCAGCCCGTCGGCGACCTCGCTTTCCCAATCCCCCTGGACGACCTGGAGCATGAATTCCCCGGGAGTATGTACGAACTCATAAGTGCCCGGCGGCCGGAACGGGTCGTGGCCGGTGCGCTGGCGTGGGAACTTCGTCCCCGGCTGGGCTCCCACCCACCGCATCTCCACCATGATGCCGTTGATCCCCTTCCCCGAGGGGTCGAGGACCCGCCCATAGAAGACATTGCGCCCCCCGGTCTCCTCGGGCGGGAGCAGCCGCTTGGTGACAACCGCGTAGATGTACCCTGGTGGCGTGGGGACGGTGACGTCCATCACCTTAGCCTCGAAGCCATCGAGGGTGACGCCATCAATGCGCACACGTTGGTCTCCCTCGGCGGCCTCCAGTCGGAAGTGCCCGGCGGGCAATCCTTCCAGGCGGTAGCGGCCGTCCCGATCGGTTGTCGTGCTTGCCACCTCTTTCCCAAGGAGCGTCAACAGGCGTACGGGCGTGTTCCCCATCGGGGTGTCCTGGGTATCCGTTACGCGGCCGCTCAGAATGCTGTAATTCCCAGGAGGTACCCGTAAGTCTGCGGTCACCGTTTCCCCTTCGGGCACTTGGAGATGTTTCGTCGCGTCCCCGCGCCCGGCGGCCAGATCGTATTCTCCACCTGGCACGTGCTCGAATTGGAACTCCCCTTGGTCGTCGCTTGTGGTCTTCCTGGGCCTGGTTTCCTCCGTTGTTGGACGCAGGATGATGGGGAAGCTCGCCAACGGCTGGCTAGTGTCGTCGCGCAGCACGTGCCCCGTTACCGTCGAGTTGCCCTGGGGAGCCAGCCGCGAGACGCTGGGCAGATCTTTGAGGGCCTGAATGACTGGCAGTTGTCCGTTCAGGCCGAAGAGCTCATCCCACGCGTGGGTATACCAACTCATTTGCTCCCAGGTGGGGTTGAAGTCTCCCAGAGCACGGCTGGCCAGCAGCCAGGTGCAGCAGGTGAAGTAGTAGTCGGGGGCCTCTTCCTGGAAGAAGCGGACAATCGCCGTTTGCCATTCGGCGTGTTGTGAAGGGATGACCTTTGGGTATCGCTTGTCGTCTCCCCAGCCGACGACGGGGCCTCCCTCCGTCGAGATGATCGGCACCATGAACCCCAGCGCGTCCTCGATCATGCGAGCCGTCGCCAGGTACCCGCGGAAGCAGAAAGGATCGTCGTACACGGTGGCACCAGGGTTCTTGCGCTCCGCCCGCAGCCGGTTGATCTCCTCGATGGAACGGTGATCCCAGGCCCACGCGCCAAATCGGTCATATTCTTCCTGGGTCAGCGGCTTGCCGAGCTGGTTCACCTCGTCATCCGGGTAATCGAGGGGATGGTTTAGTGTGTAATTGTGGATGGCAACCCAACATCCCCGCTCGAACAGATCCCCTCGTCCCTTCTGCACTACGATCTTGATGGGGTTCTCTTTGCTGCCAGCACCCATTGCGGGCAGAGCCAGGTACCCTCCGGCGTCCAGCACCCGATCGGCATCGTAGATGAAGTTCTCGATGACAATGTCCAACCAGTTAGCTGGCATGTGCGTGTGCCACTCAGCGGGAAGATCAGGCTCGTTATTGGTCTCAAAATAACGGACGCCGATCTTCACCAGCCGTCGGATCGTGTCCAGCTCGCGCCCACCGATGTGGCCGGGGTTCGGCTCTTTACGGTACAGCCGTACAATAGGCATGATGTCGGCGTCGAGCAACCGTTGGCACAGCTCCAGCGAGGAACCGCCACCGTCATCCAGCAGCTTCACCCATTTGATCTTCATAGCCTGGAGCTCGTTCAGCCAGAAGTCCAGGTCAGGGCCGCTGGGATGGTAGACACTTGCCGACCAGTGCACCCCGCGTCCGTTGTCATCCTTTGGCCGAGGGAAGTCCTTAATGTGCATCTTATCCTCCTGGGGAGTCCAAGCCAATTGGGGAAAGACCGGCCAAATTATAGCACAAGCGCGCGATCGCAGCAATGATTGCTGGGGCGATAACCGTCCGCCTCTAAGCCCAAGGAAGAAATCGGACGTCCCAGTCAGGCACAGGGGACAGGGATGGTATGCTATCGCGAAGAGCCGGATTGTCGCGGCGGGGTGAACATGCTATAATGTGTAATACCCCAAATCGTGGAGGTCATATGAAGTTATTGTTTAGCGTCGTGAACAGCAGAGACGCGGGGGAGCTGGCCCACGCACTGGTGGAGGCGGGGTTTCGCGTCACCTTGATGTCTAGTGCGGGCGGGTTCCTACGCCGTGGTAATACCACGTTGCTTGTCGCCACGGAAGATGAGCGCGTGGAAGAGGCGCTTCGGATCATTAACGATACGTGTCATCCGCCGCCGGACGGGGGACTTTACATCCCTGGCTTGGGCACGCGTCAAATCGGTGCAGCCACCGTTATGATCCTTGAGGTGGAGCGTTTTGAGCGGTGTTGAGGCGCTTTTGCCTCCCGCATGGATGATCGGAGTCTTGCTGACCCACAGCGGCCGTGATTTCTAGCGGCATCCCCTTTAGCGGAACAGGTCCAGTTCTCTGGGACGCAGGATGTCTTGCAAGCGGCCATCCCCTGGCTGATAAGATGCGCCTCGCACGATGACGACCGGTGTTCCCTCTGCGCCCTCGCCCATCAGTAGGGCGGCTGCGGCGGCGATTCCATCTGCCGTACCCACGCGCGTGGTTCGTAGGGTACGGCCGTAGAGATCTCGCTGGCCGCGCAGATCGGTTAAAGGGCGCATCCCGGCCACACCGATGGCCGTCCCGACGGCTCCCAGCCGCCAGGCGCGGCCGTGGGAGTCGATCACCAGCACGGCTATCTCCACGCCGAAATGAGATTGCAAAATGCCCCGAATCCGCCGGGCTGAGCGGTCCGGGTCCTCCGGCAGCAGTAGCACCCATCCGTTGTCCTCATTCCCAGGGCAGACATTCGAATGATCAATGCCAGCATTAGCGCATACGAAGCCTAACCGGTGCTCGGTGATGATCAGCCCCCGTCGTGCCCGCAGGACCCGGTTCGACTCCCGCAGGATCAGCTCGACCAGACGGGGATCTTTGCCTGTCCGTCGCGCCCAAGCCATGGCTTCCGGCGATGGTTTCACACTGGCGATGGCTACCTTACGCCCCTCTGCCTTGGAGATGACCTTTTGGGCGACCACTACCACGTCGCCGTTCTGCAGGGGGTAGCCTTCAGTCGCTAATGCTTGAGCGATGACAACCCCGATCTCATCACCCTCGTGGATATCCGGTATCCCGGGCAAAGCGGTTAGTGTAAGCTGTTTCCGCATCTCTGCCTCAGCGGTTGGATGGGGCGCGATAAGCCGGGCAGCACCTCTTATCCTCCTAGCCCCGTGATCCGGATGCCGGCCCCTTTGATCTTGTACCGCCGGTTGATCCCGAGCAGGATCGGTGTCAGGCCTTCGACGACGACCGCGTTTTGTAGCGGGCCGGCATCTATCCCGCGTATACCTGCTTTCTCACACAAGGCGATGACGACCCGTTTTGCTTCTCGATCATCGCCGCAGACGAGGACATCGCTCTCGATGGGGTGTTCCGGGTCTTTGAGATGCTCGGCGGAGATGTTCTGAAAGGCGCTCACAACCCGGACTCCTGCGCCGAGGATGGCCTGGGCCTCCTGTGCGGCCGATCCGCCTTCGGGTATCCAGACGCGTGTAATCTTGGGAGGGTGTAGGGGAACCGTAACGTCGACCAAGACCTTGCCCTGGATGGCCGGCTTTACGTGTTCCAGAATGGCCGCGTGGGCGCTATATGGGACGGTTAGGACGACCGTTTGCGCTGTAGCTGCGGCCGCGCGATTCTCCATGCCGTGTATTGCCTCTCGACCTAAGCGGGCGTTGATCTCGGCGGCGGCTCGTTCCGCTTTCTCTTGGTGTCGTGAGCCGATGATGACTTCCAGCCCAGCCATCGCCCAGCGGAGCGCCAGGCCAGATCCCTCCTTCCCCGTGCCACCAAGGATTGCGATAGGTTCCGTTTTCATCGTTGTGTAGCCTCCCGAGTCGAGCGTAGCTGGAGCATTCTAGCACGCGGGCGCCAGGGTGTCTATCCTCGCTTGGACGGTAGCTGTTCACCGTTAGGGTAAGGGAGATTAGCCGCGCCGCCACCACAAGCCGAATCGGGTTCCCTTCTCCCACGCCTGGGAGAAGGGAACCCGGAGGATGAGGGCCATCCGCAGCCAAAACGCTTGGGGCTAGGCGCCTGGGGTAAGAGAATTGCTCATGAGGGGTTAGCTGCTGGGAGCGGGGCGCACTAAAGATATGAACACATCCTCCAGGGTCGGTGGGACAGGCTCAATGGAACGCACGGTGATGCCAGCCGCGCTCAGCGCGGAGCGGATGGGGGCAGTGGCTTGTGCGGCGTTGGCAACGGTGACGTGAAGCAGCAGTCCGTATAGAGCCACCTCTTGCACCTCGGGCAGCGGCATCAACACGTCGATTGCCTCCATAGCTGGCTCGCAGTCGATCTCCAATATCTGCCCGCGCATCTGGGATGTCTTCAGGTCGTCCGGCGCGCCCAGTGCGATCAATCGCCCGCGATGGATCAGCCCGACGGTGTGGCATCGTTCCGCCTCGTCCATATAGTGCGTGGTGACCATGACCGTTACCCCTTCGGCCGCAAAGCTGTAGATCAGGTCCCAAAAGCGCCGGCGCGAGGTCGGATCGACACCGCTGGTAGGCTCGTCCAGGAAGAGAATGGGCGGCCGGTGCAAGATGGCACATCCCAGCGCCAGCCGTTGGCGAACACCACCGGATAGGTGCCCAGCGAGCTCGTGCTCGCGCCCTACTAGCCCAGCCATCTCGATGAGCTCGCGAATGCGTCTGCCTCGCTCTCGACGTGGCACCCGGTATATCCCGGCGTAAAACTCGAGGTTCTCCTGGACCGTCAGGTCCTCATATAGCGAGAACCGCTGCGACATGTAGCCGATGTTTTGCTTCACCCGATCCGGGGAGCGTGCCACGTCGACGCCGAGGATACGGGCGGTCCCCTCACTGGGAGGCAGGATACCACACAACATGCGGATGGTCGTCGTCTTCCCGGCCCCGTTTGGCCCCAGGAAGCCGAACACCTCGCCGCTCCGGATGCGGAAGGATATGTGATCTACCGCCGTGAACTCACCGAAGCGCCGGGTCAGTCCCTCCACCTCAACTGCGTAAGGGATGTTGCTCATAGGATCCTTTCCGCCTCCCTGGTCAACTGCATAAAGACATCCTCCATAGAGGGTGTGATCTGGCGTAACGCTCGTACCTCAAGCCCGCGACCGGACAGGGCTCGCTCGAGTGCTGGAAGCACAGCCGCGGCATCCGCTACAAAAAGGTGTAAAGCATCGCCCATGATCTCCACATCGACCACGCCTGGGATCGCCTGGGCGATCCGCCGTGCCTCTTCCTGGGGACGGGCTCGCAGCAACAGCACCTGCCAGGGCAATCGACGTTTCATCTCGTCCGGTGTCCCCGTCGCCAGCAGGTGACCTTCTGAGAGAAATGCCACCCTGTTGCAACGCTCCGCCTCGTCCATGTATGGTGTACTGACCAGGATCGTGACGCCACGCCCCAGCAGGGTGTAGAGGATCTTCCAGAAGTCACGCCGGGCGACGGGGTCCACGCCAGTAGTGGGCTCGTCCAACATGAGCACATCCGGCTCGTGGATCAGTGTGCAGGCCAACGCCAGTTTCTGCTTCATACCGCCCGACAGATGCTCCGCCCGCCGATGGCGAAAAGGCTCCAGACCAGCGAAGGCCAACAGCTCTGCCGTCTGCTCCTCCCGCTGGCGTGCCGGGACACCGAAGATGTCGGCGAAGAAGCGTATATTCTCCTCCACCGTGAGGTCGCCGTACAGGGTGAATCGCTGCGACATGTAACCTACATGCTCGTGGACACGCCCCGGCTCGCGCACGATGTCGTAGCCAGCGACCCGGGCGGTGCCAGACGTGGGTGGCAAGATGGCGCATAGCATACGGATGGTCGTCGTCTTCCCGGCACCATCCGGCCCTACCAGCCCGAATATCTGGCCGCGCGGCACCTGCAAGTCCAGCCCGTCTACAGCGATGATATCGCCAAAGTGACGGGTTAGTCCTTGGGCCTGCACTGCATATCTGTCCGTTGTCTCAGCCACCTTTCGCTTCCGTTCTATCATATGACCGTCTGCTTTCGCACACGTAGAACCGCCAGGGTAATCGTGATCGGGGCGAAGATGGAGAGTGCTATCACAGGCTCGTGCAGTGCCTCGATTCCTACGCCCTTGATGATCACGCTACGTGCGATAGTGAGGAAATACCGTAAAGGGATGACGTAACTTACGGCTCTCAGGAAAGCGGGCATGGCATCCAGCGGGAAGAAGAAGCCGGATAGAAAGATCGAGGGCACGATGGTGAAGAAACTCAGATACATGGCCTCTTGTTGCGTTTTCGCCGCGCTGGAGATCATGAGACCGACCCCCAATGCAGTGATTAGGAATAACAAGGACAGCTCCGCGAGGAGCAGCACGCTGCCGTTGATGGGAACCTTGAACCAAAACGTACCGATGAGAAGCACCTCACCCAGATCGAAGAAAGCGACCAGGATGTATGGAACGATCTTCCCAATGATCAGCTCCGGTGCTCGCAAGGGGGTGACGATAAGCTGCTCGATGGTCCCCCGTTCCCGTTCCCGCACCAGCGCCAACGCGGTGAGGAGCATCGCTAACGTTTGCAGGATCATGCCAATAAGCCCAGGGATCATGAAATGGCTGCTCTTGAGCTCCGGGTTGTACCAGACACGAGCGCGCACCTCGGGGCCGCGAATGGTCCTGCCTCCCAGCCGTCGCTCGACAAGCTGCAGTGCAATGCTCTGCCCCACACTCTGGGCGGCCGCGTACGCTGTCTTGGCGACTGTGGGGTCGGAACCATCCACGATGAACCCAACCTGGGCCGTGCCCTCCCGGGTGAGGTCCCGGCCGTATCCTGTTGGGATGATGAGACCAACACGCACTTTGCCCGCGTCCATCAGCGCGCGTAACTCATCCTCGCTCCTCGGATAATAGCGGGGGATGAAATAATTCGTGGCCCGGTAGGCGTCGACCAGCGCTCGGCTCTCAGCCGTACGATCCCAATCCAGCACGGCCATGATGACGTGTCCTACATCGTTCGTGGCCGCGTATCCTAGCAGTATCAGTTGCATGATGGGCATCATGAACATGATGCTCAACGTGCGTGGGTCGCGGATGATGTGAAGGAACTCCTTGCGCATAATGGAGAGAGTTCGCGTCAGCATACATCCTCCCCTGGAGCTATACCGTGGAGCAAGATGTCCGCTATAGCGTCCGGTAGATCCGGAGATCCCCGGCTAACGATGGCTTCCCCTCCGACTTCCATCATGACCAATCCCAAGAGCAACGCCTGGAGTACGCTGACAACCGTATCTGCGCTGAGGGAGCGTATCTTCCCCATCTCTATCTGCCGCTTTATATAGGGGCGAAGGGCTGCCTGGGTCATTTGAACCATGCGACCTAGGAAGCCCTGGCGTAGTTCCGGTTGGCTGAGTAGCTCTGGCAGAACAGCCTGGATCACTTTGCGGTTTCGCTTGATGAGATCAAACCGCTGGCGCAACGCCTGCGGCAGAAGCACGTCCGGCGGGGCGGTGCTGGCCTCTATGAATTGAGTGAGTTCCTCGATCTCCACCAAGCGTTCCAGCATTGCCAGCAGTAGTGCGCGTTTGTTCTGGAAGTAGTTGTAGAGAGTACCCTCAGATACACCTGCCTCGGCCGCGATTTCTCGGGTGGTTGCACGATGAAACCCCTTGTAGGCGAACACGCGAGCCGCGGCATCCAGGATCTGAGCTGTGCGGGCTTCCACGCGTCTCGCCCGGTCAGCCTTGCGTCGATCTGATATCGGCATCGTACACTCCTTGAAATGTAGCTGGAAAGCCTACTCCATCCCGCTTAGTGACAATAGCGAAGCCGATCTTCGCATGCTTCTGAGTGAGCACTCACTCAGAAATATTGTACTCGGGCCCTGTGGGGATGTCAAAAGCGGGTTCCAGGCCGTGATCGTTCAATGCTCTGAAAGTAGGGGGACTGGACATTGGCAGATTTAAGGTTCGGTAGGTTCCCGATTGCTATGAGGTGAATGAGTACTAAATTCGGTAATTGTTCGCCGTTGGGGCAAAAGAGGTTAGCTGCGTTGCATCCTCGTACATCGAGTCTCACGAAGTTGTGCGTCCTGCAGCCAAACGGGCCGAGTGCTCGTTGGCCGTCACCACAAGCCGAATCAGGCTCCCTTCTCCCAGACGTGAGGGAAGGGGGCTGGGGGATGAGGGCCATCCGCCGCCAAAGCGCTTGGATCCAGGTACCTGTATTGAGTGTGTCTTCACCTACATCGCTCACCGGATGCCAATAAGATCTAGCGGGGGAACGGTGAACAATTACAGCGTGCAGTTGGATTTTGCGCCCTCTCCTGACATCCTGTATCCTTTCTTCTTGGGTTATGGAGGAAAGGATATGAGGGTGGATCTGCATACGGG
>JAGHDS010000150.1 GCA_021159845.1 Anaerolineae bacterium | reverse complement strand
CGGCTTAGTGATCCGGTCCAGATTCAAAGCGAACTCCTCATCCTTATATAGGAACCGATAGCGCGTGCGCCATTTGACGATCTCCTTCACCTCGTCGGGCTGGAAGTACTCGCGATAGAAGCGGAGGGAGTGAGCCGCATGGGAGGTAAATCGACTGCGCGACAGGATCGCCAAGGATTCGTATTCCCGCTCCTTCTTCGGGCCTAGCAAGGTAAGCGTATACTCCGGCACCACCTCCAACGTCGGTCCCAATGGGCCTATTCCGCCATTGGCCCGCTCCTGCACGACGTTATCCTCGCGATAGCGCAGTATCCCCATCTCCGGGCGCCGGAAGAGCAGATACGTGTCGTATTGCTCCCGAACGCTCCGCTTGACCAGCTCAAATCCTAGCTCCAGGAAGCGCTTCTCCACCGTGGACAAGTCACCCACCCGCGCCTTTACCTGGACCTCGAACGTTTCCTGTTGCTCCAACCCTCCCAGTGCCAGCAGCTTATTCAACAGGCTGGATTCTCGCTCCTTGAGGAAAGCGTTGATGCCATCCGCCAAGCGCTGCGCCTCCTGCACCACACGAGGCAGGTCAATGGTGAGGAGTTGTCTATCGCGCATGAGTGGTTGACCATCGACCCATGTACTGATCACGTCGGACGCCTTGGCTGTATACACCAGGTGTGAATAGACATTAGCATCACTCAGGTTGAAGCGTGGAACCGCATGAGGCGCATCAAGGGAGATAATCGCAAGGTCCGCCCGCTTGCCCGGTTCCAACGACCCTACCAGATGATCCATATGCAAAGCACGAGCTGCCTCTATAGTCGCCAAGGCGAATGCCCTCTCAGCAGGCAAGGCGGTAGGATCATGCCGAGCCCCCTTGGGCAACAAAGCTGCTAACCGGGTCTCCTCGAACATGTCCTGATCATTATTGCTCGCACACCCGTCCGTCCCCACTCCGACATGAACACCACGCTCCAGCATCGAGGTGACAGGAGCTATGCCACTCGCCAGCTTCAGATTACTGGTGGGGCAATGGGCCACCCCAACGTCGTGGTTCAACAGCAATGTGATATCATCCTCGCTGACGTGCACACAGTGGGCAGCGGTGACACGAGCATGGAACAAGCCGATATGCTCTGCATAGGCAACAGGTGACAGCCCTCCGAAACGCCGACGGCTCTCATCGACCTCATGAGTCGTCTCCGACAGATGGGTCAACACCGGCACATCGAATTCCAACGCCAAAGCCGTGGCTTCCTGCAATATCTCATCCGTACATGTGTACGGGGCGTGAGGCGCCACCGCCGGCGTGATAAGCGGATGACTATGCCACTTCTCTATGAACTCACGACAGGTGGAGAGGCTCTCATCATATGAGGCAGCATCCGGGGAGGGAAACTTTAGGATGGTTTCCCCCAGGATCGCCCGCATTCCGGTCTGGGCGGTAGCCTCGGCAACGACATCCTCGTAGTAATACATATCGCAAAACGTCGTCACTCCCGAACGGATCATCTCCGCGCAGGAGAGCAACGTCCCCCAGCGAACGACTTCCGGCGTCACGCACTCCCGCTCCACTGGCATCATGTAGCCCAGCAGCCAGACATCCAGGCGGAGATCGTCGGCCATACCGCGCAGTAAACTCATCGGCACGTGAGTGTGAGCGTTGATCAGCCCGGGCGTGACGATCGTGCCATGACAATCCACGACCTCCTCGGCCTCAAACCGGCTGACTATCCGCTCAGATGGGCCGACAGCCACGATGTCACGCCCACGTATGGCTACTGCGCCATCCATGAAGACATGATGGCGTCGATCCATCGTCACGACGATACCACCAGTGAGTATGACATTGACAGAGACCACAGCACACCCCTATGGCTTTCCCCGATGGCCGACAAACAAAACAAAAGGTGCATGGAACGACGCTCGTTCCTGCACCGCAACGATGATTGACAACGAGCCCGCCGAGCGCTCAATCAGCAAGCGCGACGATTACCAGTCGTCCTCGTCGGTCAAAACGAAACCATTCAGATCATCTTCTACCAACCAACCATCGTCGCTCTCGTCATCCTCATCCTCAATCCACCCATCCTCATCATCCAGCAGCTCACCATCGTCTCCCCACACGTCATCATCGTCAATGACCTCGTCCTCAAGCTCCTCCATAGTCAGACATGAGAGCTGCTCTGGATCCAACTCGATTTCCTCGGCTGTACAGTAGCCATCTTCCCAGAAGATGCAACGGCTCTGAGGACATCGCACTCTGGGCATAATTACCTCCCACCCTGGTTTCGAGATTCCCAGCTCCACTACAGCTCACGCCGCGATCGGATTCAGTATAACCAGTTATAAGCACGGCGTCAATAGGTTTTCGACGAATTCGCGCTCACTCCTCGCTTTTTCCTGTGATGGCGTCCAACGCCCCCACGCTATTCGCTCGCACCATATCCGCACAGGGGTGTTTCCTTTAGGACCATCTCGGCCCGCTGTACAACTGCCCGCTCACTCTCAAAAGTGAGCACAGCGATCGCTTCCTCAAACGACGCCCAAAAGGATATGAATTGCGCATCTACCGCGGGCCGTTCAGCTCGCTCAGGCCCCTCCAGACACATCAGGAAATAGTGCTCCTGACGCCGATAGTGGTATCCATCATTCGGGTTGTCAAACTCGACCCACTGCGTTCCCAAATCGCGGACGACGCGCAGCTGTGCATAGCCGGTTTCCTCCCGCACCTCACGTAGAGCAGCCTGAGCCGCGTTTTCCCCCGGCTCCACATGCCCTTTGGGCAAACGAACCTCGCCACGCCCTGGCCGATCCAATAAGAGCACTGCACCATCATGAACCACTACACCACCAGCAGCCCGATAGGACTTTGTCCCCTTCATCACGCGCCTCTTCCTCCTTAGATCCCCCGCGTCCAAAGCCGGGGCCGATTATAGCCATGCAACGTACCATCGTCAAGAAACTGCCCTGCGGCGACAAAGTTCTCCTAAGCCATTCTCTTACCCCACGGTGGATCCCGTTGGCATCCGGTGAGCGATGTGGGCGAAGACACACTCGATACAGGCGTCTAGCTCCAAGTGCTTTGGCTGCGGACGGCCCTCATCCCCCAGGCCCCCTTCTCCCAGGCGTGGGAGTGGTGGCGGCGCAGCTAACCTCTCTTACCCCAACGGTGAACAGTCGCCGAAAGCCACCCACTTGACAGCCCTGCGAAGAACAGCGACAATAAGCACGCAACCTACTCTCATCTGTCTTCTCCCCTCGTCTTGGTGAGGTAAACATGCGTATTGGATTCATCGCCACGCGATTAGCGGGCACTGACGGCGTCTCCCTGGAGACGGCAAAATGGGCACAAGTGCTACAT
>JAGHDS010000414.1 GCA_021159845.1 Anaerolineae bacterium | reverse complement strand
GGGGAACCTGGTCATCGAGGGCACGGCGGGGCGGGTGGTGTTCCGTAGCGGCCTGCAAGAGATGATGATCATCGACGGCCAGGCGCAGACGATCTTGGGGTTGATGTATCTGGGAGTCCCTTTCGGGCCGACGATCCAGTTCAGCGGTGGAAAAGAGATACGCGTTGCCAATTCAGACGATGTGGACGCGTTCGTCGTTCGAGCCGGAACGGATGAGGACCCGAATGCCCTCTACATCCAGATTGGGTGGTCGGAGCCGTACAGCCCGAAGATCATCGTGACGAACGATGGACTGTTCGTCGATGCAGAGGCGCTGCGAGGGGTCGTCGATTTGAGCAGGGTCACGGTAGATCATGGAGGGTTAACTGGGTTGGAGGATGACGACCACCCGCAGTACATGACGAGGGCTGATGACCCCATGGCCACGTGGTTCTATCAGATAGTTGGTGTATAGGAGGTAGACGATGACCATCAGTGATCCCGTGCGGTTGGTAGAGGCGAAGTGGCGGTACTTGGGGAGCGAGCGCATAGATGCAGACGGTGCACATGAGGCTACTGTACCTGCTTTGGCTACGATCGTGGTTATCACGGCGGAGACAGCTGCTGTGCGATATACGATCAACGGAGCTGCGAATGCCAACAGCATACCGATACCGACAGATCAGACGCGTGTGATTGGGCCGCTTGCCAACCTGGAGAGCCTTGGGATCTTCAACAGTGGCGGCAGCATAGCCCACGTGGAGTATTACTGTGAGGCGTAGAGATGGCGATCTACTATGTGCGCAAGGGTGGAGACGATAGCAACTCCGGGACCAGCCCGGATCAGGCGTGGGCTACGCTGTCCCATGCTGCGACGCAGGTGGCCGCTGGCGATACCGTGTACGTCGGCGCTGGCGTCTATCGCGAGAAGCTGACACTTCAGGCCAGCGGCTCGAACGGGTCGCCGATCAAGTGGATTGCCGACGTGACCGGCGAGCACACAGGGGATGCCGGGCTGGTCGTAATCACGGCCTGGGATAGTGAGAGCGGTAATTGGCAGGCAAGATCAAGGGCACTCGACCCTGCGCGGCAGACGTTCAACGAGTTCTACCGGTTCTCCTTTGTGGGTGGAGATGATGGCGGTATTGTGGATGATACCGCGGCTGAAGGCTATGGTGAGGGCGTGTTGTTCGAAGAGTGCTATGTGCACCTGCCCTATGGGCATAACGTACTGAATGAGTTGCCTCCTGCTGTTCAGCTCCGGCTGGGAGGTGCAACGGGCCCGGCAACCTACGGGTTCACTTTCCGTCGCTGTCTCATCTGGGGTGAATTGCAGTTCAACATCGCTGAGAACGCGACAGCCGAGGTCGATGCCAAGATCAGGATCGAAGATTGCCTGTTTCTCGGGCGAAATTATGGCTCAGAGAGGGGCGTTTCCATCACCAGAGCCGTCGATGATACATATAGCGCTGGGGGCTTCACGCTGAAGAATTGCACATTCCTGTCTCAGCATGACGGTGTGTGGGCCCAGTATTGGGATGCATCGGCCTATCGCCTTGAGGCGCGGAATTGCGTATTCATCGGATGCGGATATGCATTTCACAGAAGCCTGTCTTCTGGGTCATTCGCTGTGGGCAACTGTAGATTCTATGGTTGCTACCAGAAGGGGTATGATGTTGACTTGGGCGGAAACAGTGAACAGGTGTGCAGTGCATTCCTTGGTGGCCTGTTTGACTTCCCGCTGCGCGTGGCCCTCGGCTGGTCGCCGTTCCGACCCTGGGAGCCGATCTGGTCGAAAGGTATCACGCTCAAGGACCCCGTGATTGACAATGCGGACAGTGGGTACACGACCAGTTCTGACATGTATGATGATGCGCGCCCTGGCTGGCGCGGGTATGACATAGGTGCGGTGGAGGCACGAGCGCGGGCTGAGCCGGAGACGACGGTAGTTCGTAATGGGACCTACTCGGCGAAGCTGGCCGGGGCCGGATACCACGAGGTGCTGAGGCCCGTCGAGGCTGGCTCATTGACCGTATCCGTGTGGGCATACAGAGATGCCAACTACAGCGGCAATCCGCCGAAGTTACAAGTGCTTAGCATACCAGGCCAGGCAGACCAGGAGGCGGCCATGACTGGCGGCGCTGGTGTCTGGGAGCAGTTATCCGTCGAGATCAACCCGACATCGGACGGGATCGTTCGCATCCGTCTGGTGAGTGAGGATACCAGCGCCAACGGCGAATGCTATTTTGATGATCTGGCGGTGGAATGATGGTCAATCCAGGTGAATTCGAGGTCTGGTTTGTCACGCGTGAGCTACCGCCCCTGCCGCCGGATGGCTATAACAGCGGCGGGTTTGAAGTATGGGACGTCACCGACGAGCAGCCACCTGTGCTCGCGTTGAGTGCTGGTGGTGGTGCTGTTGGGCAGCCGACCGATGTACTCGTAAGTCCCTATCGGGCGGTGCGCGCCGGTCAACGGTTCGGAGGGTGAGATGGCGATCTCGGCGCTTACGCCGGTAGTCGTGACGCTGGGCGCGACGGATACGGAGATTCTGACCGTTCCTGCTGGTGAGACGTACAGGCTGGACGGCATTCTGATTGCAAACACAGATGGGTCATCCCATACGTTCAGGATTCATCTGTATGACGCGACTCTTGGCAGTCCAGCCCAGGGCAATGCGCTGTACTACGACGTGACGATCCCGGCCAATGAGACGTGGAGTTTACCGTTCGGCCCGCTGGCGCTGCCCGCCGGTTGGAAACTGAGCGGACTGGCAGACGCGGCGGATGTGGTAAACGTGGTCGTCACGGGTTTTGTGCAGACATGAGGTAGAGCATGAGGAGATTCCCGCTTCCGTACAGCCCACACAATGTGATCCGCGTCGCTCCCAGTGGGCCGGCGCACGCCAGAACGCTGGTCGAGGCGCTGGCGCTTGTGAAGGGACCGAGCGCCAGCAATCGGTGGCTGATTGAGCTTGCTCCTGGGGATTATGAGCTTACTTCTTCTGTCGTGATCCCAAGGTACGTGACCGTGAAGGGGGCAGGTGCTGGCGATACTGACGGACAGGGTTCGTGGGCAACCCGGCTAAACATCGGAGCGAACATCGGGGGCTATGCAACCATCCTGAGGGGGAACCTTGTTGATCTATTCGTGTATACCGATCAGGCGCAAAACAACATCTTCTATTCGATATATGCGGATGACGGATCGGTGATCGATCGCTACCGTATTCACATTAAGGCAACCGGGCCGGGATCGGGGTACTGCGAGGCGGTGAGGCTGCATGGGAGTGATTGCATCATTCAGCTCTCCGACATCGTGAATGAGTCCACCGGGTATGATTCTCACATCGCCGCCGTTTATGCCGGATCACATTCCCACTACAGGATCGACTTCTCACAACTGCGCGCCAGCGGCGTGGAATCATACGGATTGTATAACTACCGGGGGGCCGGCCATCTTCGGCACTGCCATCTTGAAGGGGAATCGTCGCTGTATACGAACGTATACATCGACTTCGATTGCGTGTCCATTACGGGGCAGATCGACGAATCCAGCTATGACCGGATCACCGAGAGCCAGATCGTGGATTCCGAGCGGCACGGCTTCATGACGCCGGACCTCTATATGAGGCTCATGCATACAG
>JAGHDS010000239.1 GCA_021159845.1 Anaerolineae bacterium | reverse complement strand
GGTCTGTGATAGCGATAAACTGGCGCCCGGCCTCCTCACCCCGCAACGACTGCACCCGGTCGAAGAAGTGAGCATCGAAGGACACCGCCTCCGTTGTGGTGCCCGACTTACTCGCAACGATGAAAAGGGTGTTGGGCAAATCAATCGCCGCCTCAAGCTTGCGGATGACATCGGGATGCGTCGTGTCGAGCACCCACAGCCTCGGAGCATCCGGCTGGGGGCCATAGACCTGACGGAACACCTCCACACACAGGCTGCTACCGCCCATGCCCAGGAGCACGATGTGCCGCACGCCCTCCGAGCGTACTTTCTGGGCCAGAGACCGGAGTTCGTCCACATGCTCCATCATCAATTCGGCGATCGCGAGCCATCCCAGACGGTTGCGGATCACCGCCTGATGATCGGGATCATCCTTCCACAGCGTTGCGTCTTTAGCCCATATCCGCTCCACCGCCCGCGCTCGCTCCAGTTCTCCCAACCGCGCGTCCACGGAGGGCGCCAGGGCACTTAAAGTGGCGCTCCAGGTACGTTCCAGGTTCACGTTATTACTCATCACACGTTCTCCTCATGCACGAATTTCACGGCCCGGTCCAAGAATACGACGAAGGACGAGCGACAAAAAGCAAGACGCTCCCTTCGCGATGCCCCACGAGGCCCCGGCAGCCAAACTGACATCAGGGCACGAGCTATATCTTACCACGTCTGAGAGATATGGTGAATTTTGTCTCCCATTTGTGTGCATTTCACCTTTGCGGTAAGCAACACGAGCATTGAAGGGTGCCTCAAAGCAATCGCCCATTTCAGACCTATCTCTCCCCTACGTGGCGATAAAAGCTGTTATCTGAGCGGGTTGGCGGCTCAAGACGCCCATTAGAGTTGTTGCGGAATAGGGCGAGTAGCTGTAAACCAATGTGTCGTTACCCAGGGACATAGTGCTGACAGGTGGCTGGAGCATGATAACATTCGAAAATCTCAGTGAAAAGCCGAGCGCTTTCAAAGGGGGCACCGGGGTTAGTGTTGCTGAATTCGAGGAGTTGCTGGAAAAAGTGACGCCGCAGTGGGTGAAGCGAGAGCGGAAACGGCTTGAACGGCCCAATCGGCGACGAGCCATAGAGACCGGCGCTTGACCTGGGGCTTGATTCGGCTTGTAGTGGCGGCGCGGCTTACCCCCTTTTACCCCAACGGTGAACAGTTACTTTTTCGACTTGATTTGACAAACGCATGGTTCTGACTTATACTTTCGCCCGCGGTGTGGGGCTGTAGCTCAGTTGGGAGAGCGCTTCAATCGCACTGAAGAGGTCAGGGGTTCGAATCCCCTCAGCTCCATTGGTTTATCGCTTGTGGCATGTGATTTCAACCGAGAGCATATGCCACAAGTGATAACGGAACGGCGTTGAACAGGAGTAGTAGGCCACCCCCACAGCGAGTCGGAGAAGACCAGGTGGAAGCCCGACATGGCGGCTTGGGGGCCGCCGATGAGGCCGAACTCGCCTGGGAGCTCTGATCCCGAGCTTGGCTGCCGGATGGTTCGCGGACATGATGATGGGTAGGAGCCTGGTGTCATCCGGTGATTAGGAGCCCAGTTAGGGGTCGGCGGGGGCGTCCGTTATAGCGCAAAGAGCGGTCGGGTTGTTTCATGGGGCTGTAGCTCAGCTGGGAGAGCGCCTCAATGGCATTGAGGAGGTCAGGGGTTCGACTCCCCTCAGCTCCACCTTTGTTGTGAGCATCATTCCCGACAATCAGGGTGGTACCGCGGAGAACCCCTTCGTCCCTGGCAGGCGATGGGGTTTTCTTCTATCATCCGCCACGCCTTTTATTGCGTCCATCCAAAGCAAGCAAAGGAGGAAGTCCCATGCCCATCAAGGAGTCCGAGTGGATATGGTTTGATGGCGATTTTGTGCCCTGGGCAGATGCGAAGGTTCACGTGCTCTCCCACGCGTTGCATTACGGGAGCAGTGTCTTCGAGGGCATCCGTGCTTACAAGACCCCGCAGGGCGTAGCCGTCTTCCGACTCGCGGCGCACGTCAAGCGGCTGTTCAATTCGTGTAAGATCGCCCATATGCCTGTACCATACACGGCAGAACAAACATCTCAGGCGATTGTGGAGACGGTACGCCGCAATAAGTTAAGCTCTTGCTATATCCGGCCGCTCGTATTTCGCGGCTATGAAGTCCTCGGCGTGGATCCTCGCAGTTGCCCAGTGCACATGATCGTGGCCGCCTTCGAGTGGGGAACGTACCTGGGAGCTGAGGCCATCGAGCAAGGCGTTGATGTCGGCATCAGCTCGTGGCGGCGCATGGCTCCCGACACCTTCCCGTCCATGGCTAAGATCGGTGGACATTACGTCAATTCGCAGTTCATGGTCATGGAGGCCCGAGATCGCGGCTTCAGCGAGGCGATTGGTTTGGACATTTACGGTTACGTTTCCGAGGGAAGTGGGGAGAACCTGTTCGTGGTGGTGGACGGCATCATCTATACCCCGCCGTTGGGGGCTTCCATCTTGGGTGGGATCACCCGGGATAGCGTGATCACGATTGCTCGCGACCTGGGGTATGAGGTGCGAGAGCAGTTGATCCCCAGGGAGATGCTGTACATCGCCGATGAGGTGTTCTTCACCGGCACGGCTGCTGAGGTGACCCCCATCCGTTCCGTGGATGGGCAGCCCGTGGGCGAGGGGCATCGCGGTCCGATCACAGCGAAGATACAGGAGCAGTTCTTCGGTATCACCCAAGGTAAGCTGCCCGATCGCTATCATTGGTTGCATTACGTGTGATCGGGGTTTGACTGAGCGATTAGAGGACGAATGGAGGCCGGAAATCATGGAGGTAGATATCGTCCATTGGGCAGAAGTTGAGCCGGTTGAGGTCGTGCCGGGGATGTGGCGACGCACTTTGGGCACAGGCGAGCGTGGCATGGTGATCGAGGTTCGGGCCAAGGCGGGCATTATCATGGAAGCTCACGCCCATGCGGCCGAGCAGATCGGTTACGTCGTCTCAGGTGAGGTGGAGCTGACCATCGACGGCACTCCATACCAATTCCAGCCGGGCGACAGCTATGCGATCCCGGGGAACGTACCCCACTCCGCTCATTTCCTGACTGATTGCGTCGTGGTGGAATTCTTCTCTCCCGTACGTGACGAATATCGAAGGAGCTGATGTGCGTAACCTGGCCCTGTTGCTGCTGGCCTTATGGGGTGTCGCTCGACATGCGTGGGCGTATTTCACGGAGCGGATCGCGCCCGAGATAGCGTGCATTTCCCGTTCTCTGGCCGCGCTGGTTTATGGCTACTTGGCGACCACGGCGCTGGGCTTGCTCGTCGCCAGCGCCTATCTGATCGCGACGAAGCTAGGTCTTTCTAATGGGGTGGAGGCACGGATTGGGTCCTACCTCATCTTCGCCGTCACACCGGGAGCCCCGGGGGCGGATTTACACGGGGGAGCGGGCCTGATCATCATCTCCGCGATCGTGGGTTTTTCCGTCGCCGTGTGGGTACGATTACGATGTGCGGCCCAGATCCGGAAGGATGCCCGGGAAAGAGCACGGAAAAGACGAAGCGCCTAAAATCGTATAGTGCGCTCCACAGCAAGCAGCGCGTGGTTGTGCTCTGTCTGTCGTATATGGCATGACCAAGGAGTGAATGCGGATGAGTGATCGCTATGTACCGCAGGAAATCGAGCCGAGGTGGCAAGCGAAGTGGGAGGAAACCGGGATTTATAGGGTGAAGGAGGACCCGGATAAGACGAAGTTCTACTTCCTCACCATGTTCCCCTATCCCAGCGGTGACCTGCACATAGGCCACTGGTATGTCATGGCGCCGTCGGACGCGGCGGCCAGGTACAGGCGGATGCAGGGCTATAACGTCCTCTTCCCCATAGGGTTCGATGCCTTCGGCCTTCCGGCGGAGAATGCTGCCATCAATCATGGCATTCATCCCAAGGAATGGACTTATAAGAACATCGAGCGGATGCGCAAACAGCTCCGGTCTATGGGGGCCATGTTTGATTGGGATAGGGAGGTGGTTACCTGCGAGCCGGACTACTACAAGTGGAACCAGTGGTTCTTCTTGAAGTTTTTCGAGAAGGGCCTGGCATACAAGAAAAGGGCTCCCGTGGATTTCTGCCCCACTTGTAATACCACCCTGGCGCGGGAGCAGGTGATCGAGCCCGACCGTGTCTGCGAGCGATGTGGCACGCCGGTCATTAAGAAGGAGATGGAGCAGTGGTTCCTCAAGATCACGGACTATGCGGAGGAACTGTTAGACTTCTCCAAGCTGGATTGGCCGGAACGGGTCAAGGTGCTTCAGACCAACTGGATCGGCAGAAGCACGGGTGTCCAGTTCCGCATGGAGGTGAAGGATCACCCGGACAAGTCCTTTGAAGTATTCACTACTCGTCCGGACACCGTTTATGGCGTAACGTTCGCGGTCCTGGCCCCGGAGCATCCGCTTGTCGATGAGCTCACCACGCCGGAGCATCGGGAGGAGGTGGAGGCCTATAAGTACAAGGCCGCGCGGCAGAGCGAGATTGAGCGGCTGAGCACGGAGAAGGTGCGGGATGGCGTCTTCATCGGCGCGTATGCCATCAACCCGATGAACGGCGAGGCAGTTCCCATCTTCATCGCCGATTATGTAATGATGACCTACGGCACCGGGGCGATCATGGCGGTGCCGGCCCACGACGAGCGTGACTTCGATTTCGCTCGCCGGTACGGCCTGCCGATCCGGGTGGTCATCGCTCCGCCCGATTGGGACGGTGGAGAGCTGGAGGGGGCCTACACCGGCAAGGGCGTGATGGTGAACTCGGGCCCGTTCGATGGCCTGAGCAATAAGGAAGGCTGGGAGAAGATCGCCGACTACATGGAGGAGCATGGCATTGGGCGTCGGGCGGTTCAGTACCGGCTGCGAGATTGGCTCATCAGCCGGCAGAGGTATTGGGGCACGCCCATCCCCGTCGTCTACTGCGAGAAGTGCGGTATCGTGCCGGTTCCCGAGGATCAACTCCCGGTCAGGTTGCCGGATGATGCCGAGTTCAGGCCCACCGGCGAGTCTCCTCTAAAGTTTCATGAGGAGTTTTTGCACACGACTTGCCCAAAGTGCGGCGGCCCGGCCATTCGGGAGACGGATACCATGGACACCTTTGTGGATTCGTCCTGGTATCAGTATGCCTATGTCAGTCCCTATTACGACAAAGCGCCCTTCGACCCGGAGAGGGGGAAGTACTGGCTGCCGGTCGATCAGTACACCGGTGGTGTTGAACATGCCACCATGCACCTGCTTTACACGCGATTCTTCACCAAGGCCATGCGCGATCTCGGCCTGGTGGATTTCGATGAGCCGATGGTGAGGCTCTTCAACCAGGGGATCATCCTGGGGCCGGATGGCAACCGGATGAGCAAGAGCAGGGGCAATGTCATAGCCCCCGACCCGCTGGTCAAGCAGTACGGTGCCGACACCGTCCGGGCATACTTGATGTTCATCGGCCCCTGGGACCAGGGTGGTCCCTGGAATCCACAGGGGATCGAGGGAGTGCACCGGTTCTTGAACCGGGTGTGGGCTTTGGTCGTGGAGCCTGGGCCGGAGGCGGGCGGGAAGCCGGAAGATGCGGCGCTCACTGAGCTCCGCCGGATGACTCACAAGACTATCAAGCGGGCCACGCAGGATATTGAGGCGTTCAAGTTCAACACGATGCTGGCCGCGCTGATGAGCTTCACGAATTACCTGACGAAGGCGAAGGGCACGGCTGTGTACGGTACGCCCGAGTGGGATGAGGCGATCCGTAACCTGCTCTTGCTCATGGCCCCGCTGACGCCTCATATCGCCGAGGAGCTGTGGGCCAGGACCGGCGGCGAGTACAGCATCCATCAGCAGAGCTGGCCTACCTGGGAGGAGGAGCTGACGAAGGAGGAGACGATCACGCTGGTGGTCCAGGTCAACGGCCGGGTCCGCGACCGGGTCGAGGCGCCGGCGGACATTACGAAAGAGCAGGCCAAGGAGCTGGCATTGGCCTCGAAGGGGGCGCAGCGACACACAGCGGGAAAGGAGATCGTCAAGATCATCTACGCTCCCGGCCGGCTGGTGAATATCGTCGTTCGATGAGCGGAGTACCGCATAAGTCATGGGGGCTTTCGGGCCCCCATTTTCTTTGCCGGGACTTTGGACCGACGCGTCTGGCGCCGGATGAGGAAGGATGCACAAAGGGCGCGCGGATCGCGTAGCCCGCCCCAAGGTAGGTTTCTGGAGTCCCGGGCTGAGAGCGCGAATGGTCCAGACCCGGTTCCCTAGGAGGCTTTTATGCTGCTGGAAGAATGCAACTGGATGCATGTGGAGGAATATCTGGAGCGAGAGGACCGTATCGTGTTGGTGACCGGGGCTACGGAGCAGCATGGCTACTTGAGCCTGTACACCGACACGCTCATCCCTTACGCGCTGGCCAGGGAGATCGGGGAGCGAGCGGATGTGTTGGTCGCCCCACCAGTCCCATTCGGCGTCTCGCCGTACTTCCTGCGCTACCCGGGGACCATCTCCCTACGCACGACTACGTTGCTCGCCCTCATTGAGGACGTGATCCGGTCGCTGCATGAACAGGGGTTTCGCAGGTTCTTCATCGTAAACGGGCATGGAGGCAATGCTCCCATTCTGGGGCGTTTACGGGAGCTGGCGAACGAGCTTGTAGGCTTGCGAGCGCATATGGTGGATTGGTGGAAGCTGCCCGCGGTGCAGGCCGCGTGTGCTGGACTGCCGACGCCACCTACGCACGCGAACTACCTGGAGAACTTCCCGTTCACCCGGCTACCGGACGCGGAGATGCCATCCGAATCGAAGCCGCCGGTGACGCTCTCCGTGGTCGAGGGGGCGGACCGTATGCGGGAGCTGCTGGGCGATGGCTCTTTCGGCGGTGCCTATCAAGTGGACGATGCTTCCATGGATCGCCTCTTCGAGACGACGGTGGAGACGTTGCTCATAGAGATGGGGAAATTGGGCCCACCAGGCCGGGTCGGGGAGTGACGGCGTTTGCCCCGGCGGTCCACATATGATCTTCGTTAAGATATCTCCTGTCATGGATGAGGGCTTACGATTCCCTTAGTATGTGGTAGAATGGCTCAGAAGGAACAAACCACGATGGGGGTCGTTTAATTTCGTGCCCTTCCCCATCCGCCGGGACCTGCTGTCGGATTCTGCGCGCGCTAGAGCCGATCATCGCCGCGCTGGGCGGCGCCGCAGCCATGGTGGAGACGTGTCGCGCCATCCAGGACGTGGGCCATTGGTGGCCATGAGCCGGCGGGCGCAGCATTGCTGTGCCCCTACCTCCTCTGCGCCTCGGCCCGGAGACCTTCGGCGATCAAGAGGATACCCGTAGGAGCAGCCCTTGTGGCCGCCAGGCCTCTCAGAGTGTGTCTGAATATTTGACTAAGGAGGGAGTATTCGGGTAGACTCAGGCACTATGATCGAACAGAACAAGAGGAAGCCATATCCAACCGATCTATCGGACGCTG
>JAGHDS010000205.1 GCA_021159845.1 Anaerolineae bacterium | reverse complement strand
TTTGCGAAGTAGGGCTGCAGGTTGTTATATCAAGCATGTTCCCCCGGGCTGCTGGCTTCAGCGGAGGCTGGCGTGCCGGCCTCAAACTTCCAGGGGACTTCATTCCATTCCGCACGGTCCCGGTGTACAGCCTTGATCATATCACCACCGGTCATAAAGGGAGGCATCGCTTCCAACAACTCCCGCCGGCCGTATAACACGCCAATACCCGTGGGCCCGCACATCTTGTGTCCAGAGAAGGCCAGGAAGTCGCAGCCGAGTTCCTGCACGTCCACCGGCATATGGGGCACGCTCTGCGCTCCGTCCACCACGGTCACCGCCCCGACCGCGTGGGCTGCCTCCACAAGTTCCTTTACGGGATTGATGGTGCCCAGAACATTGGACATTGCCGTGAGGGCGAATAACTTGGTCCGCTCCGTCAGGAACTGTCCCAGCAAGTCCATTCGCAAGTGGCCCTGGTCATCTACGGGGAGAAACCGCAACCGGGCGCCAGTGCGCTCTGCGATGATCTGCCACGGCACCAGATTGGCATGATGCTCCACCTCGGTTACTAGGATCTCATCCCCGGGCTTTAAGTTCGCCCATCCCCATGTATAGGCCACCAGGTTGATGGCCTCCGTCGTGTTGCGGGTCCAGACAACCTCCCGCTCACTGGCCGCGTTGATGAAGCGAGCGACACGTGCCCTGGCCGCCTCGTAGCGGCGTGTAGCTTCTTCGCTCAAATAGTAGATGCCACGGTGAACGTTCGCGTGTTGCTCAAGATAGTACCGGCTCATCGCGTCGATGACCTGGCGGGGTTTCTGCGATGACGCAGCACTATCTAGATAAACGAGCGGCTTTCCACGAACGGTTATACCGAGGATGGGAAAGTCAGCACGAATAGACGCTACATCCAGATCTGCAGACATATCAGGCGTACTCACGATCTGCTCCTCACCGTACGGGATATGAACGCAGCCAAGTATACGACCTCACCCGCCAAATGACAAGGGTCCTCAATCCTAAGTCCTGCAACGGTCTCGTGATCAACCCCACAACGGAATCACCCCCACGCGCCGCCCAGCTTCACCGCGATCATTCGCTCCACTCGGGCACGAACGCTTTCGGCCGAGATGCGGGATAACAGTGGCTCGAAGAACCCATACACGATCATGCGCTGTGCCTGTTCCTCGGACAGACCGCGACTCATGAGATAGAATAGCTGATCTTTGTCGATCTTCCCGGCTGTGACCCCATGCGTGCACCGTAGATCGTTAGCCTCGATCTCCAAACCTGGGATGGCATCGGCACGGGCGCTGTCGCTTAAAAGCAGGTTCTCATTCTTCTGATAGGCATCCGTCTTCTGAGCCTCCGGTCGCGCCCAGATCATGCCCCTCCAAACGGTCCGCGCCCGATCCTTGAGGACGTTCTTGTACAACAGGTTGCTCGTGCAATGCGGCGCGGCATGATCCTGGTAGGTATCGATGTCCAAATGTTGTTGGCCGTCCGCAAACAGCAGACCCAGCATCTCGCCATTGGCGCCGGGAGCACGTAGCGCCACCCGGGAGAACGTTTTGGTCAGGCGACTGCCGAAGTTGCCCGCGATCCAGGTCAGCGAGCTGTCCCGGCTGAGGACGGCGCGCTGGGTGGAGAAATTCCACATGTCCCGCGCCCAGTTCTGGATATAGACATATGTCAATCGTCCTCCCGGCTTCACGTATAGCTCCACCACGCCATCGTGGAATCCTGCATCGCCAGACGTGAGCGATGTGTATTCCTCAACGTATGTGACCTCTGCTCCCTCTTCGACGACGATCAGCGTATGCGGAAAGCTCCCTACTCCCGATGCCCTCCTGGCGATGAGCGCATGAAGTGGAAGGTCCACGCGAACACCGCGAGGCACGTAGAGGAATGTACCTCCCTGCCAGAAAGCCGCATGGAGTGCTGAGAATTTATTATCGTCAATTGGGACGGCGTCCGTCATGAAGTAAGGGCGAACCAGGTCGGCGTATTCACGTACGGCTGCATCCATATCGGTGAAGACGACCCCACGCTTGACGAGATCATCCCGCAGTGCGTGCAGCCGGGCGCTGCCATCCTGATGGACCAGTAGCCCGGCTATCTCCTCGGTCGCGGGCAACTGCCGGGCGAGCTCGTCCGGAAGGTCCTCCACCGATGAGGCCGTGGTAGGTGCCCGTTCATGCTGGAATCGCACATGGCTCAGGTCGAGGCCGCGAAGCGATGTGCGACGCCATGCTTCGTCCCTGAGCGTCGGCATAGGGATCTCCTCGTAAAACCGCCAGGCGAGGCTGCGAAATGTCCGAACCCAATCCGGATCCCCTCGTTGGACAGATAGCGCCTCAACAACAGCTTCATTAAGAACGCTTCCCTGTGATGGAAGCGATGTTGTTGTCATCAACTTTTTCTCACTCACGAATTACACCCCTTTTCGGAGATGCGGACATCATCCGACAGAGCTTTCCATCTGCAACTGAATGAGTCGATTCATCTCGATCGCGTATTCCATAGGGAGCTCCTTGACCATCGGCTCGATGAAGCCAGAGATAATCATCGCCGTCGCCTCATCCTTGCTCAGGCCACGACTCATCAGGTAAAAGAGCTGCTCCTCACCGATCTTGCTCACCGTGGCCTCGTGCTCAACTGTCACATCATCTTCGCCGATCTCGATATAGGGATACGTGTCGGAGCGAGATCGCTCATCCAGGATGAGTGCATCGCAGGCGATGCTTGCCTTAGCTCCACTGGCGCCCGGAGCGATCTTGAGCAGGCCACGATAGGACGATCGGCCGCCATCCTTGCTGATGGACTTAGATATGATGCGGCTGGATGTGTTCGGAGCCATGTGGACGACCTTGCCGCCCGCATCCTGGTGCTGCCCTTCGCCGGCGAGTACGATGGAGAGGATATCGGCGTGGGCACCTTCACCTAACAGATAGACGGCAGGGTACTTCATCGTAGCTTTGGATCCAAGATTGCCGTCCACCCACTCCATGACCGCGTTCTCATAAGCGAAGGCCCGTTTGGTAACCAGGTTGTAAACGTTGGTCGACCAGTTCTGGATGGTCGAGTAACGGCAGCGGCCGCCTGGTTTCACAATGATCTCCACTACCGCGCTATGCAGGCTATCCGCAAGGTAGATGGGCGCTGTGCAACCCTCGACGTAATGCACGCTGGCCCCTTCATCCACGATGATCAGCGTGCGCTCAAATTGTCCCATGCTCTCAGCGTTGATCCGGAAGTAGGCTTGAAGCGGGATATCCAGGTGTACGCCCTTTGGCACATAGATGAAGGATCCGCCCGACCACACAGCGCTGTTCAACGCGGCGAATTTGTTATCGGTAGGCGGGACGATCTTGCCGAAGTACTCGCGAAAGAGATCAGGATACTGCTTCAACGCCGTGTCGGTGTCCAGAAAGATGACCCCCAGCTTCTCCCACTCCGCCTTCAACGAGTGGTAAACCATCTCGGATTCATACTGAGCGCCGAGGCCGGCCAGGAACTTCCGCTCGGCCTCTGGAACACCTAGGCGATCAAAGGTCTTCCTGATCTCTGCAGGTACCTCCTCCCATGTCTTACCCTGTCTCTCGGCCGGCTTGATGTAGTAATAGATATCATCGAGGTCGATCTCGCTGAGGTCCACGCCCCAGGTGGGCATCGGCTTCCGCCGGAATATCTCCAAAGCATTATGGCGGAACTCTCGCATCCAGTCCGGTTCACCCTTCAGGTCGCTAATCTGATCAATGATCTCATGGTCCACGCCCTTGCGGGCCTTGAAGATGTATCTCTCGGGATCACGGAACCCGTATTTATACTCTTGCTTGAGCTCGGCCAGCATCCGAGCCTCGTCAGCCATGTTTACCCCTCCCTCTCAGGGGGGATGAAGTCCCCCGACTCGTAATCACTCATGCTGATCGAACAGCCTGTGCTATGGTCTCCGCGCGGTTCCCAAACGCCTCACGCACCCAGTCGTACCCTTTCTGTTCCAACGTGAGCGCTAGCTCGGGCCCGCCCGAAGTCACGATCCGTCCATCGAGCTGGATATGCACGAAATCGGGCTTGATATAGTCGAGCAACCGCTGATAGTGGGTTATGATCAATGTTCCCATCGTGGGCCCCACCAGACGGTTCACACCGTCGGCTACGACGCGCAGGGCGTCGATGTCTAGCCCGGAGTCCGTCTCATCCAGGATGGCAAATCGTGGCTCCAGCATGGCCATTTGGAGAACCTCGGCTCGTTTCTTCTCCCCGCCGGAGAAGCCGTCATTCAGGTAACGGCGTGCGAAGGACGGGTCCATATCGAGCAGGGCCATCTTTTCCATGAGTTCCCTACGGAATTCGCGTATCGGCATGAGCTCGGAGCCGACGGCTGCATCATTGTTGCCCTGCTCATGGGCGCGGCGTTTGTAACCACGTACAGTGCTGACCGCGGAGCGCAGGAAATTAGCCAGGCTAACGCCCGGGATTGCGATCGGATATTGGAAGGCGAGGAACAGCCCTTTCCGTGCGCGTTCGTCCGGCTCCAGGCCCAGCAGGCTCTCGCCGCCGAGCAGGATATCTCCACCGGTGACTTTGTAGCTCGGGTGCCCCATAAGGGCGTAGGCCAATGTGCTTTTACCGGATCCATTAGGGCCCATCAGGGCATGGATTTCGCCTTGCCGAATCGTAAGATTGATCCCACGCAATATCTCCTTGTCCTCAATGCTGACATGGAGGTCCTTGATCACCAATTCCAATTTTTCCGTCTCCATCGAGAAGTAGCTCCTTAATTATATGATCAAACTCTACTGCAAGCCGCAATGGGAGGCGAGATGACATATATCCGACTTTCGGGTTACCCCGAGGAAGCCGTTGGCGTCTCCGCTACGGAGGTGGTGATACGGAATTGGCAGGCCGCGTGGCCGTCCATCATGGACTGGGTCAGCGATATGCCAGCTCCCAACAGCTCGGCTATAAGTTTCTGCCCCACCTCGCAGATCTCATGGTGTTTCCGCGCCATCTTGTGATAAGGGCAATTGTACTCCTTTAGAACGATCTCATCGCCTTTCACTTCGAACTCGGCGAGGATGCCTCGGGCGTTCAGCCAGGATACCAGGCTTTCAACACGCTGATTTAGTGTCTCCCCCTGGATTTGCCTGGTATATTGCATCGCAAGGCGGTGGCTGACCCGATCCAGCAACCTCCGCGCCATGTCCGAACCTTTCTCTTGCATCAGCTCCTCATACAAAGCCAGCATCAGTTCATCACCATAGCAAGGGAAAAGGTTAGCCGCCTTCTCCGTAAGTGAGTATTCATAATGGGGGCGTCCTACCCCCTTTCGCACTACACGGGTCTCCACCACCCCCTCCGCCTGCAAGTTGGAGAGCTGCATACGTACTGCTGTTGTCGTCACGCCCAGCTCAGCTTTGATGTCCTTTACACTGGCGCTGCCTCGCCGCTGCAACAACCGAAGGATCTCCATAGCCGGGCTGTCGTACCGCCATCGGTATGACATGGTTCCCCCCTTTCCCACTCAATCGGACTACCTCCCACAACGCCCAGTATACCTCTAATATATGATTTCGTCAATTCTAACTTACTAAAGTGTCAATTACCACAGAAGGATGGCAAAGAGCTGCTTTGCAGCGAGACCGCAAAGGTGTCATAATGACAGGGCACGACCCTCAGGAAGGGTGATCAACAGGAAAGAAGATGCCGCGAATAAACCGCTCTTGCCGGACCAGACACGACGAAGTCGCCATCATTGCATCAGGCGCTTTGGGAATCGCGATCTTCGCTTTGATGGCCGCATTAACCACAGGAGGACGTCTTATTCCCTTGGATCGGCTTGCACCCGAGTGGCTGTGGGATCACATATCTCCCTCCTGGGTGCTGCTTGTCATACGGCTGGTGACCTATACCGGATCGGCACTCTGGTTGTTCATTCTCGGCGTGCTAACCACATTGATCGCCATCCGTCTCGGGCAGCTGCGCAGAGCGGGCTTACTGTGGATCGCTTTTCTGGGAAGCAGCGCGCTCAACCAGGCGCTGAAATTAGCTTTCGTCCGGCCACGTCCGCCAGTGGCCGGGTGGCTGACCCACGCGTCGGGATGGAGCTTTCCAAGTGGACACGCCATGAATGCGGTAGTGTTTTACGGAATGCTCGCCTATCTAATGGGCACGGGATGGTCACGCGGCCGCACGGCCGTTTGGTTCACATGGGCCGCCACATGGGCTGGCGCGGTCGGCTTGAGCCGTGTGTACCTAGGGGTTCACCACGCGAGCGATGTCATTGCAGGCTGGGCGGCCGGGTTGGCCTACTTGTGCGTGATCATCCTGATAATCCGTCATCGGATGCTGTTCGGGTAAGCCATCATAATCAGCTATGATCTGGCTCAAGCCTGGCTTTGACGACAGGGGCAGGATGTGCTACATTCCCTCAGGGAGATGATCCCTGATCTTGGCTATAGTGGGTACGAGTGGTGGAAGATTCACGGGTATAACGTGGAGTATAAGGGCTCACATGGAGACGCATGAGCAGGACCATTCCTTATCGCTGTTGATAGGGATCATTGATCAACCAATAAGAACACTTGCCCGTGTGGCGGAGAGCCCGCGTTGGCGTTGGGTTTGGCCAACCCTCCTCATGCTCTTCAGTATTGCTGTGTATTTGGGGGTGGCCGTGCCTTATCTGCAACAAGAAGCCCGGAAGGCGGCGATGTTGCAATTAGCCAATATGCCGTCTGCACAAGCGGCAACTGCCCAGGCGCGCGTCGAACAGTTCACCCGCCTGTCCTTCATAGTAGGCAGCGCAGCCTTCAGCTCGATCATCGGCATGCTCGTCGGGTGGGTCGTCGCGGCGGGCATCCTGTATTTTAGCAGCCTGATGGCCGGGGAGGACTTGAACTTTAGCTCTGTATTCGCGATCATGCCTTGGCTTTGGATACCTTTCGCCTTGCGCAACGTCGTACAGGCAGTGTGGGTAGCCTGGCATAAGGGGCTCATCACGGCACCCGGATTGAGCTGGCTGGTCGCAACTGGTGATGAGATAAAGGATGCGCGGAACTTAACTTTCTCTCTGCTCAGCCAGATGGACTTCTTCGCTGCGTGGCATATTGTGTTGGTCTATGCAGGATTGCGAGCTATCACCCGGATGAATGCCCGGAAAGCATTCCGGCTGACCAGCACGTACGTGGTACTCAGCTTGGGCGTCCGACTGCTCCCAACGCTGATCGGGCGTGCCTTCATGCCGGCAGGGTGAGAGGAGCTCATTCGAATAGGAGGTCGATAAAACCCGTTTAGTAAGTAGGTTATGGCCGTGGGCTCTGGCCTACGGCTTTTTTGCTGCGTGCAGGCTATCTGCTGGCCAGTAATATATCCTGGACTAGCACAGAGCAACGATGGGAGTGAAAAATGCGGCGAGTTGTCATCATCAGCTTGATCCTGGCGATTGTGATTGGGGGATCGATATTTGGGTACCAGATGTCGGCGCGAGGGAAAACGTCCGCGTCACCCGATTACAAGACTTATGTCGTCAAGCGTGGAAATATCGTTTCCACCGTCAGTGCTACGGGCAGCATCGAACCGAGGCAGCGTGTCAGCCTGGCGTTTAAGAGCGCAGGCCGCGTGGCCGAGGTCTTGGTACAGGAAGGCGATCATGTACAAGCTGGGCAGGAGTTGGCTCGCCTGGACACATCTGATCTGAAGTTGGCGCTCGCCCAGGCGGAAGCCACGTTGCGCATGAACCAGGCGCGGTTGCAGCAGGCGCGCAAAGGCCCTGATGAGAGCGAGGTGCTGGCAGCTCGCGCCCAGTTGGCAAGCGCTCAGGCAGCCTATCGACAATTGCTCCGGGGCCCCACGGAGGATCAGAAACGAGCCGCCCGGGCGGCGGTGGAACGTGCTAAAGCAGTCTTAGAACAGGCACAGGCTGCCTACGACAAAGTGGCTCACCTGCCTAACGTGGCCATGCTGCCTCAGTCCGCTCAGCTCCGGCAGGCCACGATCGATCTGGAAGCCGCGGAAGCTCAGTATCGAATCACCACGGCGCCGCCAACGGAGGCACAGATCGCGCAGGCCCAGGCGCAGATCGCACAGGCCCAGGCGAATCTGGACCGTTTGCTGAAGGGCATCAGCCAGGAGGAGATCGCCATTGCCGAAGCGCAGGTGGCACAGGCGCAGGCGGCTGTGGATCAGGCCCGGCTGGCTCTGGAGAATGCGATCCTCAGAGCCCCCTTTGATGGCGTCGTATCGGCGGTCAACATCAACCCAGGTG
>JAGHDS010000492.1 GCA_021159845.1 Anaerolineae bacterium | reverse complement strand
CTATAGGGGGGTGGGGCCTAACAAGATCTCGGCCCGTTTGGCAGCAGGACACACAACTTCGTGAGACTTGGTGTACGAGGATACAGCGCAGCTAATCTCTCTTACCCTAACAGTGAACAATTACTAGGCGAGCGGATTTTGACAGAGACTGGGATGTCCAGTACGATGCGGGCGATGTCCTGGATCGGTGGTGGAATGCCATGCGGTTGACGTGGGACAGAGCGCATCCGCCCGTCTGTGGGCCATTTGAGGAGGTGTCTCGTGAGGATCAATGCAGCGAAGCGCCGTATGTTGGACGGGAAGCCAGCTATTGGCGTCGTCATAGGGATGGGGGCTCCCATCGTGGGGGAGTATCTCTCCCAGATGGGATTCGATTTCATCATGGTGGATAACCAGCATGGTATATGGGACGACAACAGCTCGATGCTGGCGTTTCGTAGCATCTACACAGGACCTGCCGTCCCTATGGCGCGAGTGCGGCAGAACGACTATTACGCGATCGGCCGGCTATTGGACCGAGGCGCTATGGGGATAATCGTCCCTATGGTGAACTCGGCCGAGGAAGCGGAAGCCGCCGCGTTTGCTGTCCGCTACCCGCCGCAGGGTGGGCGCTCGGTCGGCTGTGTGGGGGCGAACTTCTTGGGAGAAGACTACGGGCAGTGGATCAACGACGAGGTTTTCCTGGCTGTGCAGATCGAGTCGGTGCAGGCGGTCGAGCAGGCCGAGGCGATCCTGTCCGTGGATGGCGTGGACGGCTGTTGGATCGGGCCGGGCGACTTGAGCAAATCTATGGGGGTGGATCGGAGTACTCCGGAAGGAGAGCGTGCTGTTGAGGAGGCAGTCATGCACGTCCTGGACGTGTGCCGTAAGGTGGGGAAGATCCCCGGAATCGCGGCTAGCGACGACGCGCCGTACTGGGTGGAAAAGGGCTTCCTGTTCGTGACCGCCGGGACGGATCTCTGGCATATGCAGTTGGGGGCGCGCGAGAGCCTGCGGAAGCTGGGACGATGATATGGGACGTGACATACCCCAGGCCGGGGAAGATGAGTGCTGGCCGCGTGTCGTGAGGGATCCAGCCCCGGCCAGGTGATGAAAGGCTTTGCAGCCTCCTCCCCGGAACTTTCCTGTTGAGGGGGTAGCCGCGGGGAAAAAGGACGGGGACACGGTGCTCGCCGTGTCCCCGTTCGGCGTTCATTGGACGATGGTGAACACGCCGCCCGAGCTACGGCCCCATACCTCCGGGAAGTACATCTCGTAGGCGGTGGCCGGGAGCACCAGGAATCGACCGGGTAAGCTGGCCCGTATCTGGTACGTATACTGGTAGGTCCCCTTCGGTAGCCACGTGGCGAACAACGCCACCTTCTCGTCCCGTAGCTCCGTGTGCTCGGGCAACCAGCGGGACCACCACGGTTCTTCCTCACCGGCGGGAGCGGTCTTTAGCTCCGCCCCTTTGTACGTCTTGCTGACCGTGCGCAGGCTTGTGTCGATGGCCTCAGCGCCGGCCGGCAGTGGGTCCTCCACCACCAGATAGTGGAGATCGCTCGGGGCGATGATGGTCAGCTCCACCCGAATGATATCTCCCACCTTTGCCTGCGTGATGGGGCGCTCGGGAGCGTCCTCCAGGACGTAGCGTCGGGCGACGATCACCCCGCGATCTTTAGCCTCGATGGCGTCCACGGGCAGGTAGTACTTTAATCGCGTCGTATAGTATAGTCGCCCTTGACCTGTCTGTCCCTCCAGCGCCGATCGTTGGATCACCAGACGGTTAGCCCGGTCCGCCAGCAACCGTGCTACCCGGGCCTTCAGCACCCTTGGTTCATCCAGGTTCGCGCGATTCACGGTCCCGCTGCCGAGCTCTGCGCCGTTCAGCAGGACGTGCCAGGTGTAATCCGCCTGGAGCTCGCCGGTGGCCGTCATCCAGTCGGTGAGAGCGATCAGCGACCAGGCGGTCTCCTGGGTCGTCTCCCAGTGCCCGGCCTTGCGGGCGCTCATGAGCCAGCGTACCACGTTGGGCGTGATTCCCTCGGTGGGGCCGAACCGCGCCAGCAGGTCCAGCACGATGGCCGTGGTACGGATGTCCGTGCTCATCGCCCAGAAGTCCGTAGTCTCCTCCTCCCAGTGGGCCCCGGTCGCGCTCAGCACGGCGCGGCTGCTCAGGTCGCTGATGATGGTGTCGATACGAGGACGCTGTCCCTCCGCATCCAGCACCCCCAGGGCCAGCCCCAGGAACGCCTGCCCGTACTGGCTCATGCGCTCGCGTTCCTCGAACAGGGCGGCAGCCCGGCTGACCACATTCTCGCCGGCCTCTGCCAGTACATAAATGATAAACGCCTGTCGGTTGAGCCCGGCCCGATCCAGCTTCGCTGGAGCCGCGAGCTGCGCTTCGAGGTAGCGGATGCCCCGGTTCAGGATGTCCCGATCCACGCTGAAGTCGGCCCGTTGTGCCCGTACCAGTCCGAACACGATGTACGCGCTGAGGAATGGCTGACTGCGTCCTCCCTTCCACCAGCCCCAGCCTCCGTCCACGTTCTGTCGATTGTACAGCCGTTGTAACCCGATCCCAACTTGTTGCGGCAGACTCTCCGCCGGGCCGGATAGCGTGATCCCCAGCGATTTCAACGCCTGATAGGTGAGCACATTGGGCAGGAAGCGAGACAGCGCCTGCTCCGTGCACTCGTATGGGTAATGTTCCAGATAGCGTAGTCCCTCCTGCATCCCGGCTGCCAATGTCGGCTCCAGCGTTACCGTCAGCTCGCCCTGGTTAGAAGCCCTGGCTTTGCCGGGAAGCCAGATGACCTCTGTGCGCGCGTCGTTGGGGGGAACCTCGCCGCTTGTTCCCACGACTTCCGGCGTCGTGTATCGATGGACGGGCAGCGTGAGCTCCACCGCGTCGCGGAGCCCGTCGGCGCGTGCATTGAACTGTAGGACCACCTGATCGACCGGCTGCACCCGGATGGGCCAATCGACGCGCACGGCCTCCCCGGCTCGGACCTTGATCGTCTTCCTGGCCGGGCTGTCGATTGTCGCGCCCTGGGCGGCGATGCTGACGCTTACCGTATGGTCGGCCGATGTGTTGTTGTGGACCACAGCGCCCAGATCGGCCGCGTCCCCCGCCACGAAGAAGCGGGGCGCCACCGGCCGTACCAGCAGGTCTTTGGTGGCGATGATGTCCACCGTCGCCTCTCCAACCAGCGTGTCGGCCGTGACAGCCTTGCCGGCCATGCGCCATGTCGTCAGATTGTCAGGCAAGACCAGGCTCACCTGGGCTCGTCCTTGGGCGTCCGTTTGAACAGTTGGCGCCCAAAAGGCGCAGTCGGGGAATTTCCGGCGGATGAAGGCAGTTTCACCGCCTGGGCCTCCACCGCCGCCCTTGGCCCCCTTCTGCTGGAGCTGAGCCAAGCGGTCCAGGTTCATCGCCAGCCCCGATGCCGTGGTGACGCCGACGCCGCGGTCCTGATAAAAGTACTTGAGCATCGACCCGACGTTGGGGCCCAGTAGGGCCAGCGCGGCCTTGTCCACGAGCGACAGGGAGAGTTCGGCCTGGACGGGATGTCCGGCGGAGTCCCGTACCTCGACCGTGTACGTCACCGGAGCGTGAGGTTCGACCACTTCCGCGCTGGGCTTGAGCGTCACGTGCAGGACTTTCGCCTCGGTGGATACGGGCAGCTTGACATAGCCTATCTTGAAGGATGGCAATGGGGTGTGCTCATCTTGTCCCTTGACGATTACCACGCTCACGAAGACATTGGGCGTATACTCGTCCAGAATGGGGATGCGCAAGACCTCGCTGTTGCTGGTGAGCGTGATGACTCGGTGTGAGAGGATATGTCCGCGCTCGATGGTGAGGAGCGCTCTCACGGTTCCCTGGTAAGGTGAGGGCACCAGAATCTCTGCTGTATCACCCACATGGTACATCCGCTTGTCCGCCACCAGCTTGATGCGGTCGTTGTTCTCCATGCGCCAGGGGACAAACGTTCCTGTCTGGCTGCTGATCCAGACGATTGTGGAGCTGGCGACCTTATGGCCCTGCGCGTCGGCGGCGTGACCGCGGATCAGATACTGGCCTCCTTCCTTGGGAACCCAGGTCATGGATGCCTTGCCGCTCGTGTCCGTGGTCAGCGTTTGGGTGACGATGGGCGTCTCCTTGACCTTGCTCCTCCAGTAGAAGCGCCCGTCCTCGGCCTTTTCCTGGACGCTGTACCACTGGAGCTGTGAGACGACCACGGTCACCGGTATTGAGGCGATCGGGCGGCTCTGCGGGTCTACGGTGATGAGATCGATATGGTTGGGTTCTCCGACATACCCGACGTACTCACGGGATGCGATGCCCAGGTAAAGCGCCGCCTTGTGCACAATGGCCGATGTTGAGCTGGCGACCTCTTGGCCGTTGATGTCGGTGATGCGCACGTCGATAGTGTAGTTCTGGGATTGAGCGCGGTCGGCGATGTCGGCCGGGGCGGTGAACGTGAACCGCCCATCGTCGTCTGTGCGTCCCTCACCGTGCGTCAACGGCTCGCCGTACCGGAAGCGATTAGACCGGTACTCATTCCAATAGCTGAAGTCCTGGAAGCTATACCATCCGTCGCCTTGGTAGTGGAAGAAATAGTCCTCGCTCAGGATCGTCCAGCGTACTTTGGCGTTCTTCACAGGCCCGCCGAAGAAATACTTCGCCTGGACGGTTGTGCTGATCGTGTCACCCTGAACGTACTCCGGGCGATCGGTCTTCACCTGGATCTCGTACTCCGGCTTGCGGTACTCTGCCACCCGGAAGCCGATGCTGGATCTCCATGTCCTTCGCTCCTGGGGTAGTTCGGGCAGGGTGCCCTGCAGCTGGAGTTGGTACGTTCCCAACCCGGCCTCCGCGTCCAACGCGAAATCACCGTGAACGGTGCCCATTGGGCTCAGTGGCACCGTCGCATGGTAAACCTCGTTGCCGAACTCATCGCTGATTGTGACGGTGATAGGGGTACCAGGAGGTAGCAGGGTGTAGTGGGCGTCATCATCGCGGCGGATGATCCCCTTCCAGTGCACCGTCTGCCCCGGGCGGTAGATGGGGCGATCGGTGTAGATATACGCGGCTACAGGGGAATTGTATCCCATGCTGAGATCAAAATCCCAGGGAGTGATCCCGCGGTTCCACTGGGCCGTGGCCACAGCGAAGTCCTCATCTCCCGGCTCCCCAGCGAAGACGTACGGCGAGTCCCACGCCTTGTGTCGGTCCGACAGGTGATTATAGAACACACCGTTATCGTCTGTCTGCCCGGTAGCTGTGGGACCATCCTGGTCGATCAGGCGCAGCGGCAGGTTGGCGACAGGCTGGCCGCTCTTGAGGTCCGTGGCCCAGACCAGCACCTCTGTGCTCGTGCTCTTGAGCGTGAGGTTCAGCCGGGAGACCGCCAGTAGATGGCGAGAGGGCATCCGATCCTGCGTGTATCGGATCTCCGGCGCTCGCACTTCGAACAGGTAGAGGCCGGAGGACAGTGGGTTCCCCTGTGCGTTGGTCAGGATGCCTCGCCAGGTGTGTACCTCATTCGGGGGAGCTTCCACTTTGACGGACCAGGAACGGACTAGATCCTCCCGATGTAGCCGTAAGTGGCGCCAGAAGTTCCAGCTTTCCTCTCCAGTCAGGTTAATGAATGTGGGGATGTCGACCCGATAGAGGCGAAAATCCAGCTCGCTGACATTGCGGTATCGGGCGATGGCTATCGTGTTGGTGTAGGCATTGTACGTCCCCACGCGCCCGATCCCTTCCAGGTAGGCCAAGGGCTCGTAGTCGCGAGTGCGGAAGTGGATGACGACGTCTTGCCCCATCGTGTTGCCATAGGGATCGCCGATGGTCCCCTTTAGCGTGACGGTGTAGGTCGTGCGCGGCCGTCGGTTCCACGAGATGATCAGCCGGTTCTTGTATGCGTAGTAATACGTGTACACCTGGGACGGCTTTGGCTCCACGATAATAGCGCCAGCCAATGTCTTCGGGTCGATGGGACTGTAGAAGGAGACGGTCAGGCTACCGTAAGGATCGGCCTTTTGGTCTCCGTCGGCCGGGTGGGTCGCCCGGATCGCGGGCAGGTGGACGGTGGTCAGGGTGAACGCCTCTGCCCGGCGTAGCGTCCCCCGTCCTTGGGCAGCTCGGGCCGTGTCATTGATCTGGACGAGGTACTTTGCACCGAAGGCCAACGGCTGATCAGGGTGGAAGACCATCGTCCGACCATCGTCCCGCCATGTGAAATGCCCGGGGACAGGCCGTCGTCCATCGGCGGCGAGCATCACGAAAGCATCCTCGGCGCTTTTCGGATCCATTGGCTGGCTGAACGTGATCGTGATGGGGGTCGTTGGGGCCACCTGGTTCCCCTTCGGCTCCGCGGAGACGACGGTCGGAGCGGCGGTGGTGAACGTCCACACATAATCCTCGGCCAGCACGCCGCCTGTGATGTCGGTCAATCCGGCGGGAATGGTGACGGTGTAGTGGGTGCTCGCGTCCAGGGGCTTCTTGGGCTGGAATGTGTACACACTGGTGTTCAGCCACTTCCCGGCGCCGTCCACCTGTGGTTGGATGCGCAGGGGACGTGGCAGGGTCCCGGCGTTGTCCGCGCCTGTGAGGGGAACCACCGGCCGGTCGAAGACGACGGTGATCGCCGTGTCGATGGAGACGTTTTGAGCACCGTCGGCCGGCTGTGTGCTGGTGACTTCCAGATATCCCACCGTCTTGAAACGGTACGTGAACGGCTCAGCAAGGGGCACTCCTGCCTCGCTCCGGGCAGTGGCCGCTACCGTGACCGTGAATGTCGTCGATCGGGGAAGCGGCCGCGCGGGGCGAAAAGTGAGCGTATTGCCCTGCACGCTGGTCAGCCCTTCGACGGTGGGCTCGATGCGAAAGGCGGCCGCCGTAGTCTCCGGATCCATTGGTTGGTCAAAGGTGACGACGATGGGCGCCTCGGGCGGTTGTTCCTCGCCGCGCTCCGGCCGCACGGCTACGACAACGGGATGGGTGATGCTCGTTCGGGTTTTCCCTTCGACCCCGGCCCCGCTCGTGCATGGACAACCGCCCGGGGATGATGGCGCTGTGCTCGCGGATGGTCCCGGCTGTGCGCCGACGGACACGGCCGGCAGGCTGACCGGTTGCTTCGGCGAGGGGGTGACCATCGCGCCCTGCGACGGCGCGCACGCGCTCAGCGTTGGTAACGCGGCCAATAGCATGGTGAAAGAGATCACTGCCAGACGTTTTACTATGGATGACCAAGGCATAATGTTTTTCTCCCTCCAAGAACGGGTGATGAATGATAGACTGTGATTGTGCTGTGTTCAGTTAGCGCCGCCGATGACGGTGATCGCTATCGGCGGACTTCGTAATTGTCGTCCGGACTCATCCACACCCAATGCCTGAATGGTGTGTTGGCCGGGGGTGAGCGGCCACCAGGCTCTGGCCATCACCCCGTTGCCGTGGCCAATGGGGTGTCCATCTACCAGCAGGGTGATCTCGGCTGGCTGATAGCCATCCCCGGCTTGGGCGGCGACCTCCAATTGTTGTGCGTCTCTTGGCAATGCCGGGTTGATCCGGTACGTCGCTCCGGGATCTGGGCTTACGATCCTCAATGGAGTTGCCGGCGTGGGCCGTAGCGCTCTGGCGATCCGCTGTCCCGTTACCTCCTCTTCGGCCGTCCTGTCCGGGGGCGGTTGGGGAATCCCATGCTGCTCCGCCCACTCCCGAAGCTCGGCTGGCAGCACCCAGAACGTCCGATACGCGATGTCCTCGGGCGGCGTATCCGGCCCCGCCCGGCGGCCGGTCCGCACGTCGATGGCGATGCGACGATGCGTGTCGTCCAGCTTGGTCGGCTCCGTCCCGGCGATGAAGGTCTCTCGTCGGCGGCGAGGGCACAGGTCCGCCGGGAGCAATCCCGAATCGGCGCAGATCTCCACATCCACCAGCCCGTCGGGTCGTCGAAATGGCTGAGCGGGGTGTCCACGCAGCGCGAGCTCCATGAAATCATGCCAGATAGGAGCGGCTCCGGTGACGCCGCTCACGCCGATCATCGGCTCATTGTCCGGGTTGCCCACCCAGACGCCGGTCACCAGATCGGGTGTGTAGCCCACAGTCCAGTTGTCGCGCCAGTCCGTGGTGGTGCCTGTCTTCACCGCGGCCGGGCGGGATAGGCGTAGCACGCTATCGGCGCCGAAGCCGAGCATCCGGGCCTCGTCATCGCTTAAAATATCGGTGATCAGGTAGGCAACCTGCGGGGAGAGCACCTCATCCCCGATACCGGGTGATCCGTTATAGATCACGTGGCCGTGCATATCTTCCACGCGCAGGATGGGAACCGGGTCCACCCGGTGGCCGCCGTTGGCGAAGGCGGCATAGGCGGTCGTCAGCTCCAGCAACCGCACCTCGCCGCCACCTAATGTCAGCGCCAGGCCAAAGTGATCGCTGTGTGTCAGCGTCGTGATTCCCATGCGCGTTGCCTGTGTGATGAGGGCGTCCACGCCGATGTGTTGCAACACCTTGACTGCCGGGATGTTCAGGGACGAGGCCAGCGCCTCTCGCAGCAGCACGGGGCCGTGGAACTCTAGATCGTAATTGAGCGGGACGTAGGGGTCGCCCTCCCGGGTGGGGAACACCGTTCGCACGTCGGCCACCATCGTAGCTGGTGTGTACACCTTGCGCCCGGCCTGGGCAGCCAGCTTCGGATCGAAGGCCACGGCATAGGTGATCGGCTTGATGGCTGAGCCCGGCTGACGTAGTGCCAGCGCGCCATTGACCGCTCCATTGATGCGGGCGTCGAAGTAATCCGGGCTGCCCACCATAGCCAATACCTCGCCGGTGTGTGGGTCCAGCGCCACCAGCGCGGCCGAGTCCACTCGCAGCCCGGGCGGCGCGTTTTCGTCCTCCTTGATCTGCTCCAACTTACGCCGTACGACGTCCTCGGCGATGTGCTGGAGGTTCAGGTCCAGCGATGTATAGATGCGTAGTCCCCCCTCGCGCAGGCGCTCCGCGCCGAGCGTCTGCTCCAGCAACCCCTGGACGTACATCACGAAATGTGGCGCCTCGATAGGGAAAGGGGTTGCTGCAAAGTGTAGCGGCTCGGTGGCCGCCAGCTTTGCCTCTTCGGGCGTGATGTACCCATCCTTTACCATCAGCCCCAGGACAACCCGCTGGCGCGCCGCGGCAGCCTTGGGGTGCTCCAACGGGTTATACAGGCTCGGCGATTGGAGCATCCCGGCCAGCATGGCGCACTCGGCCAGGTCCAGCTCCGCGGCCGACTTTCCAAAGTAGGACTGAGCGGCCGCCTCGATGCCGTGGGCGAAGTGCCCGAAATAGCTTTGATTCAGATAGATGGCCAGGATCTCGTCCTTGCTATAGCGCCGGGTCAGCCGCCAGGCCAGCCAGGCCTCGCGTAACTTGCGTGTGAGCGTGCGTCGCCGACGCTCGGCGGGCGAGAGCAATAAATTGCGCGCGACCTGTTGGGTGATGGTGCTGCCGCCGCTCACGATGCGCCGCTCGCGCAGGTCCTGCCATGCGGCGCGAGCGATGGCCCACACGTCGAAGCCGGGATGCTCGTAGAATCGGTTGTCCTCGGTGGCGATGACCGCCTGACGGCAGGCCCGAGGGACGGCGGGGAGTGGAATAGGGGTATGCTTCCCGCCTTGTGGGTCGATGACCTCGTACAACAGCCGGCCGTGGCGGTCCAAGATGAGCGTGCTGGGCGCTGTCTGACGGCCGGTCAGCTGCTCGGGCGATGGTAGCCCGGTCAGGATGCTGGCGAAGATAAGCCCCGTGATCGCCGCCAGGCTGCCAGTTATCAACAACAGGTAGTGAAATACACCAAGGCGCTTCATCATTTCAATAACGTCCACCCACTACCTCATGTTCCCATATTCGGTGTCTCATAACCTGACGGGATGCTGGCACTTTGCCCGTTTTGTACGTCCTCCATGCGGATGATCGGGTGGGAGCCCACCGCGGGCGAATTACGGGGTTCGCTGTTTGGTGACGGGCTCGCGAGCACGTATAATCCATTTGGATCACGTTTCCGAGCTTTGGGTGGAGGCTCCCGTTGCCAGATGGGAAAGGACGCGAGGAACGCCATAGCCTGAATGCTTGCGAGGAGGCAAGTATGCTACGTATCGTCGTGTGGATTGTGATGTTGGTTGGGGGAAGTATCTTGAGCCTCTGGCTGGATTGGCGCTGGGCGCGCTCTGTGCTGTTGAGCCCCCTGTTTCATCTGGCCACCCTGGTCGTTGGGGCTCTGCTTCTGCGCTTCGTGCTGCGCGTTAGCCGTCACACGGGCAGTCTACTGGCTCGCCTGGGCCGCGAGGGGGATATCCCTCGGCTGGAGACGAACAAGTTGGTCACCGAGGGAGTGTATGGCTGTATGCGTCACCCCATGCATTTCGGCCTGCTCTTCTTTCCCTGGGCTATCGCCTTCCTCCTGGGATCACCCACGTTCATCCTGCTCGTGGCCCCGCTGGAGATGGCCTTCATCGTCGCGATGATCAAGCTGGTCGAGGAACCCGAGGCGATCCACAAGTTCGGCGACGCCTACCGCGAATACCAAAGGCGAGTGCCGATGTTCAATCTGTGCCCCTCATGCCTACGGCAGTTGTTGGGGCCGGAGCAGCCGGGAGAGTCCCAGGAGCCACTCCCCTGACGCGGCCCAGCACCGCCGTGCATGGGCGGTGCTGGCGATCTCGTAACCCGTTCGTCTGGTTTACGCGGCGAGCGCTGCCGCAATCCGCTCGGCCGCTTTTTCACACAATTCCGCTGCCTCAGGCGATAACTCCATGCCGAACCCGAATCGGTATCCTCGTACCGATATAAGATACCCGGCTGGCGTCCGCCCACAGAGCATCGAGGTGAGTTCCAGCAGTGTCGCTGGCGTCAGATGATGGGTGAGCGGGGACGGCACGTACCCTCGCTCCAGTTCTTCCCAGTGGAGCGCCTCGTCGTAAGCGCCGGTGTGGGCATCGACGAAGTAGACTACATCGTACTCCGCTAGGGTTTCCGCCATCTCAGGGACGAGCTGGGGTAGGAATACCAGGTCAACCTGGTGTCTCAGGTCGGACAGGCCGTCATCATCCAGGGGCAACGGCGGTCGCCCCAGCCGGCGGGCGACCGCATTGAGGACGTGAAACCCGATTCCATCATCTTCCCGGCTGACGTTCCCATATCCCAGGATCAAAGCCCGCTGCCCGTTATGCATCCCCACTCCTCTAGGTGAGCGCGCTGGGTTTACCCGTCACGGCGCAGTGTTTGCGTCACCTTCCCTTGTGGATCGACGATTTTCACGATGATGGGCATCTGCCCAATCGCGTGGGTCGAGCAGGATAGGCATGGATCATATGCCCGGATGGCAGCCTCGACCCGGTTCAGTAGCCCTTCCGTGATCGGCTTGCCGCTGAGGTAGGTCTTTGCCACGCTATCCACCGCCTTGCTCATCGCCCAGTTGTTGTGCCCGGTGGCCACGATCAGGTTCACCCGGGTGAGCTGGCCGTCTTCGTTGGTCCAGTAGTGATGGAACAGCGTGCCGCGCGGCGCCTCGATCACGCCCACCCCTTCACCTTTGATCTCACAGTGGGTGTTCAAGATGTCCTGGCTCAGGATATCAGGATCGTCCAGCAGGACCTTCACCCGTTCGGCCGCGAACAGCGTCTCGATAAGCCGGGCATAGTGGTAGTACAGCGTGTTTTCCACAGGCTTGCCATCGTTGAGCGTCTTGAACGTCTTCAGCTCCTCATTAGCCAGAGGTGTATCGCACTTCTTGGCTACATTGAGACGGCCCAGCGGTCCTACGCGATAAACGCCGGCTGGCCAGCCCATCTTCTTATAATACGGAAACTTGAGGTAGGTCCAGTCCTCGACATGCTCGGCAATGTAATCCAGATAGTCGTGACCGTCAAACCGCTCCAACTGATGGCCATCGGCGGCGATCAGGCGGCAATCCCCATCGTACAGCTCAAGTCCTCCATCCTCAGTCACTAAGCCGAGGTACCCAGACGGGAAGACGGCGAATCGGTCGATGTCCTCCTTGTTCTGCTCCGCCCACGCCTTGACGATGGCGATGCCCTCCTGAATCGTGCTGATGGCCGCGTCGACCCCGGCCAGGATGGCGTCTCGGCCTTCCGGCTTCAGCGCCCGATTCACGCCACCGGGGACCGCGAAATTCGGATGAATCCTCCGCCCGCCCAGGATGCGGATGATCTCCTGGCCGTACTTGCGTAGTTGGACGGCTTTCACTGCCAGCTCCGGGTTCGCCTGCAGCAGTCCGATCACGTTGCGTTGAGCCGGGTCGGCGTCAAACCCAAGGAGCAAGTCCGGGCCGGCGAGCTCGAAGAAGTGCATCCCGTGGCTTTGAATCACCTGCCCCATGTGCATGAGCTCGCGCAACAGTTGAGCTGGCCGAGGCGCTGGCGCTCCCACCAGGTCATCGCACGCTTTGGCCGAGGCCAGGTGGTGGCTCACGGGGCAAATACCGCAGATCCTGGGGGTGATCACGGGCATCTCAAAATACATGCGCCCTTCGCAAAACTTCTCGAATCCCCGGAACTCATTGATGTGTAGGTACGCTCGCTCCACGCGACCATCATCGTCGATGTGGATGGTCACCTTGGCGTGTCCCTCGATGCGAGTTACCGGCTCGATCGTGATTTTCTGTGCAACCATCTGTTACCCCCCTCATCAGTGCCAGTGCAGTTTCTCGTCCTTGATCTCCGGAATCCGCCCCTGGGCTAGCTCGCTCAAGACATAGTAGATGACATCGGCATCCGGCGGGCATCCCGGTACGAAGACGTCCACTTTCACGACCTCGTGCAGGGCCCGTACCGGCGTGGGCTTGCCCAGCTCGGGGCTTGATGGGATTTTGCCCTCATCGTCCGTGCTCTCGGTCTCCACGTATGCTCGCCGCAGCGCTTCCTCTGTACCACAGAGGTTGCGCATGGCCACCACGCCGCCGAACACAGCGCAGTCTCCCAGGGCCACCAGGATCTTGCACCGCTCGCGCATGCGCTTGGCCACCTCCTCGTGGGTGGTCATGTTGACTGCCCCGGACAGAATGCCGACATCAACACCGTCCTCATCAGGCTCTTTCAGGTCTGTGATCGGCGTCGAGCGTATGTCCACCAGCTTGGCAATTTCAACGATCCGTTCGTCGATATCCAGAAGTGACATGTGGCATCCAGAGCAGACTGCCAGCCAGTCACTGGAGATTTTCGGCTTTGACATTCTCAACACTCCTTTTCAGCTTCAGCACCGATGTTACGCTACAACTGTTTCCAGCCCCAGCTCCGCTAGCCAGTTTCCATCTAAAGCAATCCCCAGTCTCTGGGCAAGCGCCTGGAGCACCTCTGTGTTCGACCTTACCCCTGCCGGCGGGGTGAGTGCACGACGTGCTTCTTGCACGCGGCCTTCCAGGTTGACGTAGTGCCCCTCTAGTTCGGCCCATATTTCCACCGGCAGCACAACATCGGCGATATCCGTCACAGGCGAGACGTAACTGGCCTGCACGGCGACGAAAGGCACGTTGGCCAGCTGCTGGGCCAGGTCCTGGGCCGGGTTGTCATCGCCCAGAGCTAAGTAGGCGGCCTGCTGACCATTGACGGTGAAGGCCTTGTCCAGCCCATACTTCGCCGCGGCGAAGCTGTTGGCGCCACCACCCAGACCGATAACCGGGATTTCAAATGACGTTGCCAGCTTGGCCAGCTCCTCCGCCGCCTCCGCCGCGCCGGCACCGCAGACGAAGACAGGATTCTGCGCCAGGGCGATCACCTGGGCTACCGCTTGGATCGTGTCAGCGTCCACTCCGGTTCGCTGGCTTGTGGTGGCCACGTCAGGCTGGGATGGATCGGAGCCTTTGGATGCAGCCAGGATTCCCGCGACGAGATCTCGTATTGTCTCCGGTCGCGGCCGTAGTGAGTAGTTCGCCAGCTCATGCAGGGCGTTTTCGCCCGAGTCGATGACGATCAGCCGCGTACCTTGAGGTAGTGCGCGCTTGACGAAGAACCCGGCTACCTGGTGGTCCTTGACCAAGTCCTCGCCCAGGACGATCACGCAATCGGCCGTCTTCAGCGCTTCCAGGCTGCCTGCCTGGCCGTTGACGATGACTGAACGAGCTGCGTGACCATCGGTGCTGGTCGCCATCTCGCTCCCCAGCCCCTCAGCGAAGAGTTGCTGGAAGAAGTACAAAGCCTCTGCTGGTAGCCGGGTGGATGCCAGAGCGGCTATGCCGTCGCTACCCCGGCCTGCCAGCGACTTCAACTTCTCTGCTACCAGATTCAGCGCCTCATCCCACGTGGCCTCTTGGAGGCTGCCGTCCTTGCGTATGAGCGGGGTGACGATGCGCTTTCGCTCATCCCGGACCGGCTGATAGCGCCCCACCTCGCAGAGCAGCCCATCGTTAACCGGGGCCTCCCAGTCGCCGTCCACGCGTACCAGGTGATTGTCCCGTGTGGCGATCTCTATGCCGCATCCTACGCTGCACCCGACACAGACGGATGGGGTTTGCTCGACCTCCGCATCTAGCCCGAGGTAGGCACTGTGGCGGTCGATGAACGCTCCTGTCGGGCAGATCTGCACACAGGTGCCGCAATTGATGCACGAGCTTTCACCCAGCGGCACATCTAGATCGGCGATGATCATCGTCTTGGATCCCCGGTCGCGTACGTTCAGGGTGAAGTTCCCCACCAGCTCGGCACAGGCGCGCACGCATCGCCGACAGAGGACACAACGGTTGTGATCCAGCACGAAGTCTGGGTGAGAGGCGTCAACTGGATAGGGATGCCAATTGGGTTGTATTGGCCAGTGGGTCATATCCTCCCCGTAGGCCGCGCTCTGTAGCTCACAGTCGCCGCCGCTCTCCTGGCAGTACATGCAGAAATGATTCCGTTCGCTGAAAAGCATGGTCAATACGAACTCCCGCGCCTCACGCACCTTGGGCGTGTTCGTATAGACAACCATGCCGTCTCTGGCCTGGAGTGTACATGATGTCTGCAACGTGGGGATGCCCTCCACTTCTACGATGCACAGGCGGCATCCCCCGTATGGGGTTAAACTTGGGTGATCGCAAAGCCGCGGGATATAGATCCCGGCCTGGTCTGCTGCTCGCAGCACTGTCGTCCCTTCAGGGACCTCCACTTGTTGCCCATCGATCGTAAAACGGATCATCGTCCCCCCTCTACATAACGTCACGAATAGATCACGTTAGGCGATGCTCACGCTGCAGTTGTAACCCGTCGGCTGCTCATGGGACAGGAACCCGCAGGGCACACATGTAGTTTGATATGTGCCTCGACCTCTGCCCGGAAGTGCTGGAGCATACTTTGCAGAGGTACCGCGGCCGCCTGACCCAGGCCGCAGTTCGAGAGTTGGCGCATTCCCTGGGATAGCTTTTCCAGTCGCTCGAGGTCGGCAAGCGTGCCCCGCCCCTCAGTAATGCGGGTAAGGATCTGATGTGCGCGTTCGGTGCCAACGCGACAGGGTGTGCATTTGCCGCAGCTCTCGTAGCGGAAGAAGTTCATGAGCACTCGCGCCAGGTCAACCACGCAGGTATTCTCGTCGCAGATCAACAGGGCGCCAGAACCAAGCGAGACCCCAGCGCGGGCGTAGGAATCGAAGTCCATCGGCGTATCCTGCAGGCTGGCAGGGACGATGGAGCCGCTGGAGCCGCCTGTTTGCGCCATCTTGAAGGCGGCACCGTTCTTCATCCCCTGGCCATAGATGGTGATAACCTCGCGTAGCGTGATCCCCATCGGCACTTCAATCAAGCCGGTCTCGTTCACGTTCCCGAGAATAGTGTACAACTTCGTACCAGGGCTGTTTTCCGTGCCGAAGCCGCGATACCATTCGGCGCCATGGCGGATGATGGCCGGAACGTTAGCCAACGTCTCTACATTATTGACGACAGTGGGCATGCCCCACAGCCCGTGGGTTGTAGGATATGGTGGGCGTATTCGTGGCTCGCCGCGCTTGCCCTCCAGGGACTCGATAAGCGCCGTCTCCTCACCGCAGACGTAGGCACCAGCGCCAGCGTGGACCGTGATGTCGAAGTCGAAGCCGGAGCCGAAGATATCCTTGCCCAAAAAGCCCATCTCCCGCGCCTGAGCGATGGCTTTTCGCAGTCTGGCTTGCGCCAGCTTGTACTCGCCGCGCACGTATACGTATCCCTCATTTGCTCCGACCGCGTACCCGGTGATCACCATGGCTTCGATAACATTATGGGGATCTCCCTCCAGGATCAGGCGGTCTTTGAAGGTGCCCGGTTCGCTCTCGTCGGCGTTGCAGATGACATACTTAGGCGTGCGCTTCTCACGGGCGACGAACCGCCATTTAAGGCCAGTGGGGAACCCGGCGCCACCTCGTCCTCGCAGTCCCGCTTGGGTGATCTCCTCGATCACCTCATTGGGGGTCATTTGGGTGAGTGCCTTGCCCAGCGCCTCATATCCACCATGTACGATGTACTCCTCGATCTCATCAGGATCGATCAGGCCGACCCGTTCCAGCACAATACGTTGCTCGGCGGGAAGCGTTCCCTGCCGTGCAGCCAACCAGGCGATACGCCCGGAGAGTTCTTTTTTGGGAGCTACCAGTCTGGTAGCGATGCGTCCCTTGTATAAGTGTTCCTCGACTAAGAAGTGCACATCCTCTGGCTTGACTGGTCCATAGATGACCGCCTCGGGGTAAACGATCACCATCGGCAGGGCATCGTGTCGCCCTACGTCGGTTATCATGGAGACTGAGATCTCGTCTTGCAAGCCGAATGCTTTGATCTCCTTTTGCAGTCGTTGGTAAACCTCGTGAGCGCCCTGTGCGATGCTTGCAGGGTCGCCGGAGACCAAGACCATTGCCCGAATCGCCTTCATACCCCTCACTCCTTTACTCGTAGCGTGCTAAGATGTCAGGGAGTTGCTCAGGAGTCACATTGCCGTAAATATCTCCGTCGATGATGATCACCGGTCCCACGCTGCAAAGGCCAAGACAGCTCGTTGCTTCCAGTGTCCACCGGCCATCTGCGCTGGTCTCACCAGGTTCTAGGCCCAGCTCGCTCTGTATTGCCTCCCGGAGTTCACGGCCGCCGACGACATGGCAAGGAGCGCTCCCGCAGAACAGGATGACATGTTGTCCCTTTGGTTTTGTGGAAAGCATACGATAGAAGCTGGCGACCGAGAGTATCTGTGATCTTGGGCTCTGAAGCAGGCTACTGATCTCTTCCAAAGCCTCGGCCGGGATATAGCCCAGCTCTTCATTAACGTCGGTTAGGATTGAGATCAGTTCTTCCCGAGTTGCGCCATGTCGTTCAACTGCAGCTCGAGCGACATCTCGTGCATTTTGACATAGGATTTGCTTTTCCTGGATGGCAACTGACATACGCTCCTCCCGACTAGTGGGTGTCATCCGCCCCTGACTTTACTACGATGGCGTTAAAGTTACACACCTGCATGCAGATGCCGCAACGAATGCACGTATCCTGGTTGATCTTATGCGGCTGATGCCGTTGGCCGGTGATGGCATTCGCTGGACAGTTGCGGGCGCACACTGTACAACCGGTGCAGACATCCGGCTGGATCTCGTAGCGAATCAGCCCACGGCATACCTTCGCTGGACACCGCTTTTCATAAATGTGCGCCTCGTACTCATCTCGGAAGTACTTTAGCGTGCTTTCGACCGGGTTTGGCGCTCCCTTACCTAGGCCACAGAGGCTGGTCTCCCTGATGTGTTGGCAAAGCATCTCAAGAGCCTCAATGTCTCCCTCGCGTCCCTTGCCGTCGCAGATGCGTTCTAGGATTTCTAGGATACGCCGGGTGCCTACCCGACAGGGGGTGCACTTGCCGCAGCTCTCGGCTTGGGTGAATTCCATAAAGAATCGAGCGATGTCTACCATGCAGGTGTCTTCGTCCATGACAATCATTCCGCCCGAGCCCATGATGGAGCCAGCGGCCGTCAGTGACTCATAATCTACAGGCATGTCAAGGTACTCGGCGGGAAGACATCCACCCATGGGGCCGCCTGTCTGCACCGCTTTGAACTTTTTGTTGTCCTTGATCCCGCCACCGACGTCGTAGATTATCTCACGTAGTGTGATACCCAGAGGGACCTCGATGAGGCCAGTGTACTTTACATCCCCGGCAATGGCGAAGGTTTTGGTCCCCTTGCTCTTCTCAGTTCCCATGCTAGCAAACCACTTGGCCCCGCGCAGGATGATCTGCGGCACGTTGGCATAGGTTTCCACGTTGTTGATGTTGGTCGGCTTGCCCCATAATCCCTTAATGGCGGGGAATGGCGGCCGTGGTCGGGGCTCGCCGCGCTTGCCCTCGATGGAGGCTATGAGGGCCGTCTCCTCACCACAGACGAAAGCACCAGCTCCCATACGAACTTCGACGTCGAACGAGAAACCAGTCCCTAGGATGTCTTCTCCGAGGAGTCCCAGCGCACGCGCTTGTTGGATGGCGATGTTAAGCCGTCGCACGGCCAGCGGATACTCAGCGCGGCAGTAGATGTACCCCTGGTTGGCGCCGATGGCGTAGGCGGCGATGGCCATCCCTTCAATGACGGAGTGTGGGTCACCCTCCAGGACGCGCCGGTTCATAAACGCTCCGGGATCACCCTCATCCGCATTGCAGATAACGTACTTAGGGGTGCCAGGCGCGTCACGGGCGAACTGCCACTTGCGCCCGGTAGGAAACCCGGCCCCGCCGCGCCCGCGTAATCCAGATGCCGAGATCTCCTCAATGACTTGCTCTGGGGTCATTTCGGTGAGGACCTTCGCTAGTGCCTGATATCCATCCTCGGCAATGTAGTCCTCGATGTTTTCGGGGTCAATCTTGCCGCAGTTGCGCAGGACCACCCGAACCTCTTTGGGCCTGGGGGGGCCCAGCTCCTCTTCTTTCCGCTCTTCAATTGGCACGACAAAGCGCTCAACCACGCGCCCTTTCAGAAAGTGTTCTTCCACTAGGTACGGGACATCATCTACAGTCAGCCCAGCGTAGTGCACCCCCTCTGGGTACACGAGCATCTCGGGACCATTAGCGCACCCGCTAATCCGAGAAGTCTCTAAGACCTGTACTTCTTCGTTCAACCCTTGAGCGATTAACTCATCCTGTAACCGATCCAGGATTTCATGAGCTCCCTTTGCCAAACATTCCGGATCCACAGAGATCAATACATGCGAACGATAATATCTCATTTTCCTGACCTCATGCCGCCGCGATTTTGGGCTCGGGAAGGGCCCCTTCCTCTACTGCCCCGGCACGAGCAGCTCTTGCACGACTTGGCCGCCAATTACATGTTCTTTCATGATCCGACGAGCTGCGTTGGCATCCACCTTACCATAAGTCACCTTGGGCTGATTGTCTACGATAACCTCAACGATGGGTTCCCATTCACACAAGCCGATGCAACCGGTCTGCTTTACGATGATATCGCTTAGATCCTCTGACTCGATTACATCGAGGATGGCCCGCATCGTCTCTCGAGCACCGGCCGCGATCCCACAAGTGCCCATACCCACGATGATTTGTATACGGCCGGAAGTTTCCCGAGCCTTTCGTTTCTGTAGCGCTTCCTCACGAACTCTTCTCAGATCTTCCAGTGATTTAATTGCAGGCATTTATCTTCCCTCCTTTAGCACATAGTTTTGACACACCCTGGTAGTCAACTCTCTCTCGGTCAGAGCTTCCTGTATCTCGGAGATACCCGTTTCCAGTGTCTCTCGTACGAAAGCTAGCACTGATGGCTCGGTTAGGGGGACTTCGCCCAAGGCATCTTTGATTGGTGCATCATCGAACGTGAACTGTTTTTCATCTCCCTTGTAATGAAATGTCCAGTGAACGTCTGGGAATCCCACCAGCAGCGTGAGCATGGTGCTCACTACGTCTCCCAGCGGCATGCGATCGACGTGGCTACGCTGGAAATCGACCTCCACGCGCGTGCCCCGCCCTGGTGCCGAAACGATCTGTAGACTGCCGTTGCATGCCTCCGCTGCTGCCTTGAGGAGCGGAATCCCTAGGCCCACCCTTCGTGTCGTTCGGCTGGTGACAAAGGGATCAGTTACCCGCTCTGCCATCTCCGCGTCCATACCCTTACCATCATCCTCGACCGCCAGTCGGATCCGGTCGCCCCGCGTATCCTCCTCGATGGTGATAGTGACATTACGGGCGCCTGCAGCCACACTGTTCTCGGCAATGTCCAGCAAATGCAGGGCCAGCTCGCGCACCTCCGTCCTCCTATTGTCGCTGGTATTTGCGTAGTAATTGGGGCAGCTTGTTGGGTCGGACACGTCCGTATATATCATCATCAATCATCACTACGGGCGCTTGGCTGCATGCGCCGACGCAACGGCACTCCTCGATGGTGATGGACCAGTCCGGCGTCGTCTCCCCCAGACGTATTCCCAGGATTTGCTGAGCCTTCTCGATCAATTGTGGTGCGCCGGCGACATAGCAAGCTGTTCCCATGCAGAACTTAACCGTGTGTCGGCCTCTTGGAGTCATTGTGAAGAAGGAGTAGAAGGAAAGAACTCCGTAGAGTTCGCTTAAAGGGATCCGCAATTTCTGTGCCACGTAGGCTTGCATAGCTGGTGAGATGTACCCGATGCGGCTTTGCAGCTCGTTTAATACCACCATCGTGGCGCCAGGTATGTTTTTATTCCGTTCCAGGATCTCGTCGATGATCCTCTTCTGCTCAGGATCCGTTAAAGGATCTCTCATAGGGACTCTCTCCAGTGTTTCGGGCATATCAGTTCTCCCCCGAGTCTGTAGTGTAAGGACGGCGATGCAGTTCCTGCATCATTGAATCTCGCACGAGAACCAGTTTGCTCCCTTTGTCACTACTATAGCGTAAATGTATCATTGACAATTCGTGAGCCGTATGACAGGTGTCATATCGTTAGTGCCTACGGCTGCTTTAACCAGATTGTACGAAGAATGACCGATTGCCCGCGTTTAGTAGTGCCAGACGTAATTCCGCAACCGAGGGAAAAGCTAGGCGGAAGATGGTTGTCCCTAACAACTCGTCAAGGCTATGAGCGTCTCCGTTTTGAATGAGCGGAATTTGGCCGATTTGAGGGAATCTCCGGTAGGCCTCCGCAGGAGATGTGAATCGGGAGATCTCCAACGCCTCAAACGATACATCAGTAGGGAGCAGTCCTAGATTGGCAACGAGGCTGTATGCTTGACGGTCGATATGAGCTGGAATGACGATGCCTCCCAACCTTGTTACCTCGGTCACGGCCTCTCTTAGGGAGAAGTCGACTGAGACAGAGAGTAATCGGTGTTCCCTCCGGATAAATTCCCCTGTTTCATTCACGACAAACTGCTCACCAAAGAACTCCACATCGTTTTCCAAATCCGGTAATCGAGCGTCCACCATGGCCTGCCAGGCAGCTAGCTGTTCCGGTGTGTCGAACAGGCAAAGGAGATGAACCTCCTCGCGTGTCTGCAATTCCATCCCTGGAAGCACTGTCAGGCTGGCCCTGGCGGCTGCCTTCTGCACCGCGCTGACATTGGCGCTGGCGTTGTGATCGGTAATCGCGATGAGATTAATTCCTTTCTCCAGGGCTGTTTGCACGATGAGTGGTGGGATCATCTCCACATTGGCGCATGGGGAAAGCACCGTGTGTATGTGCAGATCGGCCACATATGTATCCAATTCCCTCTTCAGCTCGACCTCCTTCACTGCTACTTCTGGGAATCGCTCCAGACCGGTCTCCCCCTTGATTAGCCGGTTAGCCCCCATTCTTCAGGCCTAATTCCCATAGTCGACCGACGACCTGGAAGGTCGGCTGCTCGGAAGCGAGCAGGGTGATTCCTTCCTCGTTAGCCTTGCTGATAACTCTCGGTTCCGGTCTTGCGCCCTCAGTGATGATCACCGCGCTTAGATCCAGCAATGCAGCTACGGCCACGATGTTCATATGGGCCTGCAGCGTGACCCATACCCCCTGCCGAGGCGCGCCAGCAATAACACAACTCAATAGGTCCGATGCATAGCCGCCGGTGGGGATGATCTGGCTGAAGTCCTTCACGTCGGTAAGCACCTTGAGCCCCAATTGGTCAATGATCTCCTGAAGAGTCATCCCTAGAACTCCTTTGTTTCATCTCTTGTCTTGTCATGCTTTTTATTTCATCTCCCCTCTCGCGCAGCTGCTCCCTTCCTTCAGATAGGTAGATGTGCATCTTCAGCCTAGTGCCCACTCCTGGTGTGGACTCCAAAGAGAGCTCGTCCACGCAGCGCTGAATGTTCCTCAGCCCCATACCAGCTCCGAAGCCTAGTTCTCGGATCTCTTCTGGAGCTGTGGAATACCCTGGTTGCATTGCCAAATCCACATTCTCGATGCCAGGACCATCATCCACAGCCTCCATGTAGATTTGATGGGGTTCGATCTCCACTCGGATGGTGCCGCCATTGGTTGTGTGGATGATCAAGTTCATCTCCGCTTCGTACACAGCGATACCACAGCGGCGCGCGATCTGAGGATGGGCTCCGAGTCGCAAGAGCGCCCGTTTGATGCTACTGGAAGCCCTTCCTCCCCTTACGAAATCCCTTGCCTTAACGGTATACCGCAAGATTAGGCTGGTTCGGTCCGACACGATATCATCGAACAGATGACTGGCGCGGTATCGTCTCAGCTCTTCTTCTTGGTAGGTGGATTGGAGGGCCCGCAGCAATCCACGCGTGATGTCGCCTTTGGTGATAATGCCCACAAGCTTACCGAACTCATCCACCACAGGCAGCCGACCGACACGCGTTTGTGTGAACACTTTTAAAGCTTCTACCACTGGGTGGAAAGCCTTGACAGTAATAACCGATGAGCTCATGTACTCGCTCACTGGTGCGGCCATATCACCACCACGTAGTGCGCGGATTAAGTCCTCAATACTGATGATCCCTACTAGCTCTCCCTTGGAAGCCACGGGGGCGCCGGAGATGCGGAACTCTCGGAAGAGCTCTAGCACCTCTACCATTCGCATATCCGGGGTGGCGACTTTCACATCGCGAGTCATTACATCCTGGACCTTGACCTCGTAAGAGAGTTCTTCGACCCGGGTGATGTATCCAGCGACTTCGTCTGTAATGACCCGCTCTCGCCGAGTCTTACCCGATTTCATGCTTCACCCACCTGTGCGCTTCTCCCTAGCGGAACCGCTGACCTGAGATCTCGGAGATCCGTTGCCGATAGTTTCCAGACGTGCTTTTAAGGCTTCTCGGACATAGGCATCTCCGAGCTGGGTAGGCCTGCTTGGTAGAGACGCCCACAAGCCTCAAACATGCCGTATGGCGTTGAGATCAAAGGGACGCCTTCCTGATTGGCCAATGCGATGGTTTCCTCAGGAGGTTGCTTCCCTCTGACGAATACGATGGCAGTCACATCTGCCATCTGTGCCGTGCGGACGACCTGCGGGTTACAAAGGCCGGTCAGCAAGATAGCACCCGGCTGTACAGAGGCCAACACATCACTCATGAGGTCAGCCCCGCATCCGCCGTCCACTTCACTGTCCATTTCCACGTCTTCTGTGAGTACTTCACCATCAATCAGTTTGATGAGTTCTAAGAGTCTCATTAGTAGCAATATTTAACCTCCCTCTTGACCGCCTGAGTCGCGCCTGAAGAGCTGAGATAGCCTAGGAAGCCACGGGGCATCTTTAACCCTCGGAGGCTAGGAACGACCTAGGAGCTAACCAAGAATGCATTTCCGATCTTGACCCGCTCAATCATTCTGCACTTCACTGTGTTGTCCTCTTTTGCCTTGATGTCAGTAGTCTTGCTGATTGCTGGTTTGTACACGCTTAAACAGCATGTTAGTTAACGTGTGGACGGTGAGGCCGGCCGGGCGAGGTTAACTGGCTGTGTCGGCGAGTTCTTAGCAGACGCACTTGGCGGGTGTCGATTGGGTGGTAAAGGGGTTGTCCGTTGCCCGTACCGTGAACTTGCTCACCACCATGTGAATGGTATCACCCTATCCCCAATGCTCATATGATAGCTGTCATATCGTTTGCAACCTGAGGGATGAGTAGGTAGAAGGGCGGACGACCCGGCCGGTTGGGAAGGAGACTGCATGGGTGACGAGAGAGACGTGCTTGTGTGGATGGCGAGGCAAAAGGCTCGCGAAAATCGAGCACTCTTGGGGATGGTTCAGCTCGGGAATGGGGGGACGATGTGGGTTGATCCCTGGCCGGGGCGAGGGCGTAATGGTGTAAGAACGGAGAACCCCGGTTCCTTGAAGAGGCCGGGGTTCTTTTATGCGTTGCGATATATGGACCACTCCTCACGACTCATCCGGCTTCAGGCAGATGTGTAACTCATCCAGTTGTCTCTGGGACACGGGCGATGGGGCCCCAGTCATCAAATCTGTAGCCTGGGCCGTCTTGGGGAAGGCAATGACCTCCCGGATGTTGTGTTCCCCGGCCAGGATCGCTACTAGTCGATCAATCCCCGGCGCGATGCCGCCATGAGGAGGCGCTCCGTATTCGAATGCTTCCAACATGTGTCCGAATTGCGCCTGGGCCTCCTCCGGCGTGATTCCCAACACCTGGAACATCAGCGCCTGCTGATCGCGTCGGTGGATTCGGATGCTTCCACCTCCCACTTCCCAGCCGTTGCATACGATGTCATAGGCCTTAGCTTTTGCCTTGCCGGGATCGTAGTCGGGCCCGGGCTGCAGGTATTTCCAATCCTCGTCCCTGGCTGAGGTGAACGGATGGTGCATGGCACTCCATCGCTCCTCCGTTTCGTCCCATTCATACAGCGGGAAGTCCACAACCCATACAAAGGCCAGCTCGTCCGGATCCGCTAGTTTCAGACGGCGTCCCATCTCCAAGCGGAGTTGTCCTAACACCTGGGCGACCACGGACGGCTGATCGGCGACGATCAAGCCCAGGTCGCCCGGCTCCAAGGCCAACCGCTCAATGGTGCGATCCAGCTCGTCGGTGGAGAGGAACTTGGCGATGGGAGAGCGCACACCTTCGCTTGTGCGGGCAAGCCATACCAGTCCCTTTGCGCCGCGCTGTTGCGCGAACGCGGTCAACTCGTCGATCTGGCGCCGGGAGTAACTGCCGCAGCCAGGTGCCCGGATCCCTTTGATCTGCCCGCCGGCCGCAGCCGTCGCTGAGAAGACCCGGAAATCGCTTGGCCCCAGGACATCGGTAAGATCGATGATTTCCATGCCGAAGCGCAGATCCGGCTTGTCCGATCCGTAGCGGGCCATTGCCTCCTCGTACGTGAGCCGTGGGAAGGGTTTGGTCTTTAGCCGCTTGCCTGTCTCTGGCTCCATCCTCTCTACCAGACCGATGAACAGCCCCTCGATCAACTCGAGGATATCGTCCCGATCCACGAAGGACATCTCCAGATCGAGCTGTGTGAACTCCGGCTGTCGGTCGGCCCGTAGATCCTCATCCCGAAAGCAGCGGGCGATCTGGAAATACCGCTCGAAGCCAGCCACCATCAGGAGCTGCTTAAGTTGCTGGGGAGACTGGGGCAGAGCATAGAAGCGGCCTGGGTGCACGCGGCTGGGCACGATGTAGTCTCGGGCTCCCTCGGGCGTGCTTTTGATCAGAATAGGTGTCTCGATCTCCACGAAATCACGCTCGTGCAGGTAATCCCGGATGTAGCTCACGATCTTGTCGCGCAGGATGAGGTTCCGTTGCATACGCGGCCGTCGCAGATCCAGGTAACGGTAGCGCAAACGCAGCGCCTCGTCTACCGGCTGGTCTTCATTGATGTAGAACGGGGGCGTGCGGGCCGGGTTTAGGACCTCCAACTCGGTGGCTGCCACCTCGATCTCGCCAGTGGGCAGCTCCGGGTTGGCCAGCCCCTCTGGGCGGGCGCGTACCGTTCCTTGCACTCGGATGACGTATTCGCCGCGCACTTCCTCGGCTGCCCGGTGGGCCGCGACGGAAAGAGCTGCATCGCATACCACCTGGACGATCCCCCACCGGTCGCGCAGGTCGAGGAAGATCAATCCGCCGTGATCGCGTCGGCGGTGAACCCATCCTGCCAACGTCACCTCTTGGCCGATATGTTGCGCTCGCAGCTCACCACATGTGTGCGTCTTCAGCATCCTCTATCTCCGGAAGTAAGGTATCTCGGGATACACTGTGCCAGGGCGTTACCCGCGGCAATCGCCGCCTTCTACGGCGTTTGCTCCGGCAACATGAAATCCTTCCCCAGGACGATCTCGATATCCCAGGGTGGCGTGGCTATGGCATTGCTCAGATCCTGAATTTGCACGTTGTTTCCCAACAGATCTTGCAGGAATGCCACGGTAAGCGGTTTCCGTATGAAAATGCGTATGATCGTATGAGGGTAAATGGGACGTTCCGCCTTACCCACGCGCACGATCTGGAGTCCATACCCGCGTAGCCACTCCGCCGCGCTCGCGGTCACCTCCAGCCTGTTAGAGCCATCCAGCACGGCTACGCGGGCTTGCTCGGCTGCCAGGCCTCTGTAGCCATTCGCGCTGGCGGAGGCGAAAGGGGTGGAAGTGGGAGGCGCAGAGGTAAACGTCGGCGCGGGTGTGGGCGGTTGAGGTGTAGCGGCGCTGGTGGGTGTTGGCGTCGGCGTTGGTGGTTGGGGAGTGGCAGTGCTGGTGGGTGACGGTGGGGGAAGGCCGCCGAATAGTTCGTCCATTACGGGCCGCAGCTTATCTCGGTCTGGAATCAGGACGTAGCCGATTTGTGGGTCGTTGCGCTCCTCCCCGAATCGCCGATCGATGACGACCTGCTCGACGTGGTCCAGGTCCAGGTGATGTGCCAGGCTGGCCAGAGCAATTGCCCGGTTCAGTGGAATGTCCGTTTCCACGCTGCCCGCGAACGCATGAACAAGCCGCGGCAGCCGGATGAGGAGTGAGGGGAGCATATTGGTGCGCATCACCCGCTCTTTGATCGCCAAAAGTACCTGTTGTTGGCGGCGAGCCCGGTTGTAATCATCATCCACATGGCGCGTGCGCGCATATTTCAACGCCAGGTCGCCATTCATATGGTGCTGACCAGCTGGTATGAAGAGCGGATCATAGCCGAAGTTGTCGTCGGGGAAAGTTGGGTCATTGATGTCCCGCGGCACGTAGATATCGATTCCCCCGATGAGGTCGATGATGCGCCGGAAGCCGTCGAAATTTACCTTCACGTAGTAGTGAATGGGGTAACCGATGAGCTCGCTGATGGTTCGCTTTGCCAGGGCAGGGCCGCCGCCTGGGTACTTATGCTTTTCGCCGACTACGTGAGCTGTGTTGACCTTGCCGAACACATCATACACGGGGATGTGCACCCACAGGTCCCGGGGAATGGATAGCATCCCCACGTGACCAGTTGTAGGGTCGATTGTGACCACGATCATCGTATCGGTTCGGGGTGGCCCTTGTTCGCTGGGGCGTTTGTCTACCCCTAACAGCAGAATGTTAATCCGTTCACCACTGTGAGGATCCCACGCCTGGACGGTTGGTGTGGCGGGGAT
>JAGHDS010000458.1 GCA_021159845.1 Anaerolineae bacterium | reverse complement strand
TGGAGTACATCGCTGGGTTGTACGGCGTCCGCATGGCAAACATCATCGCCGCCAACCATCTGGACGACCCCAATCGGCTCATCGTGGGGCAACAGCTCTTGATCCCCAGGTCGGCCGAGGAGATACCCACCTGCACCCCCACGCCGACGCCATCCGGCGGGCTTGTCAATTACGTGGTGGAACGGGGTGACACCATCGGCGCCATCGCCATCCGGTTCGATACCTCCGCGGCGGCCATTCGGGCGGCTAACGGCCTAAGGGAAAATGCCACGATCCGCCCGGGAGACGTGCTCTTGGTGCCACTCCCTACACCCGCCAATCCCGGACAGCCAACGCCCACACCCGCTCCAACGGCTACCAGCCCATATCGCTGGATCGCTCCTATCCTGCTCGGCCCACCGGATGGGACACTGATCGCCAGCGTTGGCACCCCTGTGTTGCGCTGGGCCGCCGTGGGCCTCTTGGATTCCGACGAGTGGTACGTCGTGCGCGTGTGGCCGGAGGACAGCCGGCTGCCTCGCCCACCGGCTCACTGGACAAAAGGGACATCGTGGCGGGTGGGGATCGAATGGAGGCCACCCGACGCGGCTCCCAATCGACGCTATTTCTGGCAGGTCGTCATCGCCCGAGGGAAGGGGAACGAGGACAATCTCCAGGCGGTGGAGATGACCAGCGCTCCCAGCGTCACACGCAGTTTCATCTGGGGACTGCCAGTGAGCAGCGCGGCCGTGCCTTGATGATAGCAAAAAGGTCCCGAGGAATTCCTCGGGACCTTCCCGCTAACCCAGCGTCTCACTTTCCACCTGGCAGCTAAAGTCGATAGCGCCATAGCGTGCCACCCGGCACCAAGATCACCAGGCTATGGTCCTCCTCATCCAACTGGATATCCAGAATGGCCTGCCCTTCCAGCGGGCCAGCGACCGGATGCCAGGTCCGCCCCGTATCTTGGGAGCGATACAGCCCCAGGTTCGTGCCCGCGTACACAGCCCGCGTTCGGCTGTCCACCACAAGGCTCAGCACCGAAGCGTTATCCTCTCCAACCGGCACCGTCATCCAGGTATCCTTGCGCTGCCCGGTGGCCACGATGCAGGTACGCCCAGCTCCTAACACAGCCCGATCATAGGGACGCCGTCCTCGCACGGGGACCGCCGTCAACGCCAGCCAGGGTACCTCTGTGGTCGTCTCATATATCAAATCCCACGAGCGTCCATCGTCCTGTGAACGCCACAGCCGGGCCTTCGTCCCTTCCTGGGCCAGGGATCCCACCAGCAAGGTGTGGTCCTCCTCGACGAAGGGGGACGGAGCCACAGACAAGACCTGTTCGCCTGTGAACGGCGCCCTGGGCAACCCCTCCCAGGAGACGCCAGCGTTTCGTGAGGTAAAGAGATAACCATCCCCCGTTGCCGCCCACACGCGCTGCCCAGACCGATCGAAGACCAACACGGTCGCTGGGATGCCAACGGCGCATGGCGTCCATTCCTGCCCCCCATCCGCGGAGCGGAGGATATGTCCATCCTGAGTGCTCACGATAAATAGCGGTGGTTTGTCAGCTCCCTGGTTGGCTGCCGTGAAGGTGTTCAGGGGCAAATATTCCGCCAACCCCGGGACAGGTTGCCAGCTCTTCCCCCCATCCGTGCTCACCACCAGCCCCTCCTGAGGGCCAAAGGCCAAAACCAGGCCGGGATGTTTAGCTACAGTCAGCGTGCGTAAGAAGGCTCGTGCGGCCAGCCCGCTGTTGGAGATGGCCCAATTCTGACCTCCATCGGTAGAGCGTAAGATCCCTTGCTCCACCGTGCCAGCGCAAACGACTGTAGCCGTGCCAGCCATCGTCAGCGGCATATCCTCGTTTTGATACACCGGATGCCACGTATCGCCGCCATCAGTGGAATGTAGGATACCGGATGCCGTCCCGGCCAGCACCAGGCGGTCCTGAGCGAAATTCGGGGACACCCACAAGGTGTTTACCGTCGTTCCCTCCGTCCCCGCGCCGCTCGGTGACCACGTCAGCCCCCCATCCATGGATCGATACACGCCATTCGCCTCTGTACCGGCGAACAGCGTATGGTCGTGAGCATAGTTAGGGCTAATGGCTAACGCCTGGACGACCTTATCCTCGAGGCCCTCCCCCATGCCTCGCCAAGCGCGCCCGCCATTGGTCGACCGATACACACCGCTAGCCGTAGCCACGAACACGTCCTCGTGCCGTCCCCATTCGGGTGCGCATACGATCGCCAGGACGCTGAGGTCCATCAGCCGGAAGTTGGCTGGTGACCAGTGATTCCCTCGATCATCCGAACGCATCACCCCGCCACCATCCGTGCCGACGAGGAGCGTGGCATCCTCAGCGTACCGCGGGGACGGAGCGATGGCGGTAACCGGCTGGTCCAGGCCGGCCGAGCGCGCCGCGTACCAGCTCTCCCCTGCGTTGGGGGAAATCGCTATTCCCCCTGACAGACCGCCAGCGAAGGCGGTGCCATCGGGAGAGAAGGCCAACGCGCTAATCTGCAGCGTGGGCAGTCCTTCGTTTGCCTTCTTCCAGCTTTGTCCTCCGTCCTCAGAGCGGAAAATGCCCGTCTGTGTAGCTGCCAGAATGATATCGCCCTTTTCGCCGGCATATGCAGCCAGCGCCATCACGGTCCCGCCAGGATAAATGGGACCCACTTCCATCCAACGTGTATCTGCCTTGCGTTCCATTGTTCGCATCTCCTGGCGTGAGCTCATGGTTCCACACTCTGTGTGGGTTCGCGATGCAAGACCAGGGCACCCGTGGTGAAAGCCATTATAGCCCCGCTGACGGCAGTCTCCAGCGCCGTACGTAGCACTTTGACGGCATCCATGACCCCGGCTTCCATCATGTCCGTGATCTCCTCTGTGATGACGTTATAGCCGTAACCAGGCCCACGGCGCTGGATCTCCTCGATAACGACGGGGGGATAAAGCCCCGCATTGCTCAGTAGTTTCTCTAGAGGGGCGCGCAGCGCATCCGCCAGGATGTCCACGCCGAACGCTTCATCTCCCTCCGCTTCTACAGCGCGCACGGCCGGGATCACGTTCAGATACGCAACACCACCGCCCGGCACGACCCCTTCTTCCATTGCCGCGGCGATTAACTTAGCGGCTTCCTGGGCGCGCTCCTTCTTGATCTCGCGCTCCTTCTCCGATGCCGCGCCGATCTTGAGGATGCCAATGCCGCCAGATAGCCAATTGATGCGCTCCCGCAGCTTGTCGCGCTCCTCCAGATCGGAGGTCCGCTGGAGCTCCGCCTTAATCTGTGCCAACCGCTGGCGGACGGCGCTCGGGTCGCCCTGAGGCCCGATGATGGTGAACTCCTTCTCGCCCACCTCGATACGGCGGGCACGCCCCAGATCCTCGAGCCTGGCGTCTGCGACTTTCATCCCCGCCTGTTCCGTGATGAATCGCGCGCCGGTCATGATCGCCATATCTTCCAAAGCGCGCAACCGGTGTTCACCGATCAGCCCGAACTTGACGGATACGGCAGGCAGCACCTTCCGCTGATGGTTCGTCACCAGGGTGCCTAGTGCCACACCCGAGACCCCCCATGCGATGATGGCCAGCGGACCGGCCTTGGCCTGAATCATTTGCTCCATGATGGGTTGCACATCGGACAACTCGGAAATGCGTGCGTCGGTGATCAAGATGCGCGGGTTTTCCAACACGCACAGGCGGTGAGGGACATCATTAATAAAATAGGGAGAATCATAATTCCCTTTCCAGCGAGCTCCCTCGACATACTCACGCTCCAGGTATGTGCTGGCGTACTCCTCAACGACCAGGGCGCCTTCCGGCCCCAGGATATCAAAGATCTCCCCCAACATCCGGCCGATATCAGGGTCACCGGTGACCGCTGTAGCCATAGCCGCGATCCGATCCTCACCCTCCACAGGGACAGCCATGTCGCGCAGCGCCTGCACGGCGGCCCGAAGCGCCCGCTCCAGCCCACGCCGGATCATCATAGCATTCGCGCCGGCAGCGATGCGTTGATGTGCCTCGCGTAGAATGGCCTGAGTGAGGATCGCGGTCGTCACACTACCATCGCCCATCTCCTGACGCATATGCCACACCATGTGGCGGAGGAGCATCGCCCCAACGTCCGTACTTCGCCCCGGCAGCTCGATGATGCGGCGGGCGATGGTGGCGCCGTCAGTAAGGAGTTCGATCTCATTTCGGCCGATCGAGTCGTTGACGACCACACCCCCTCGTGGCCCGTAAGTGACTCCGACGACGTTGGCCATCGCGTCAATCCCCTGCTTCATACCCTTTTGTGCCTCGTCCGCGTCCAGTACACGTGGTTGTGGCATTGTCACTCCCTCTCCTCAAAATGAGATAAACCAGTGAACTATGGTAGGCTAGCCTTTTCCCATCTCTTTCGGTAAAGACTCCTCCCCGAAAGCTGATTTGCTCTTGGATGCCTTCATCCAGCGAAAGCGCTTGCTTATGCGAGGGATCTAATCCGAATCTGTCTCGGAAAAGACGAGCAAAAGCTACGTGGAAGGTTTTCTATATTTTCATGTTTTTACGCCAACTTGTCAAACCGCGCGTGTCCACTAACTGTTCACCGCCCTCCTACTGGATCCCATCGGCATCCGGTGAGCGATGTGGATGAAGACACGCTCAATACAGGCGCCTGGATCCAAGTGCTTTGGCTGTGGACGGCCCTCATCACCTCAGACTCCCTTCTTCCACGCCTGGGAGAAGGGGTCTTGATTCGGCTTGCGGTGGCGGCGCAGCTAATTTCTCTTATCCCACCGGTGAACAGTTACCCCAGTCTTGACTGTAGCCAGCCTTATGTGTATACTGCATTTGCCGGGGCGTGGCGCAGTCCGGTAGCGCACAGCGTTTGGGACGCTGGAGTCGGAGGTTCAAATCCTCTCGCCCCGACCTCGCGGGAGTAGCTCAGGTGGTAGAGCATCGGCCTTCCAAGCCGAGTGTCGCGGGTTCGAGTCCCGTCTCCCGCTTGCTCTCTCCGGGCCTCTAGCTCAGCGGTCAGAGCGGCCGGCTCATAACCGGCTGGTCCTCGGTTCGAATCCGAGGGGGCCCACCATTCTCACCAAGCTCCAGTCGAGTCGGCTGGAGTTTATTCTTCCCACAGAAGGTGCTCATGAAAGTCCAAGACATTATGTCCAGGGACGTGAAGACCGTTTCCCCTGACACTCCCGTACAAGAAATCATCCGGATGTTTCGAGACTATGCCGTTAGCGGGCTACCTGTCGTGGATGAAGATGGAAAGTTAGTCGGCATCGTGACGGAAATGGACCTGATCCGCCGACACGCTCGGCCACACGCGCCTATTTACTTTCCAATCCTGGACGCGCGCATCCCACTAGGCCGGGAGAGTGAATACAGGGAAACCATTCGTCGCATCCTAGCGACTACAGCGAGGGAACTCATGACCTCGCCTGTACAGACTGTTCTCCCTAACATGGACGTAATCGACCTGGCAACCCTTATGGTAGAACGGGGGATCAATCCGGTTCCAGTCGTGGAAAATGGTCAGTTGATCGGTATCGTCAGTCGCACCGATCTCCTGCGCGTGATTGAGGAATTCGAAGCACCAGATGAGGAAACCGTGTAATTGCAGAACTATTTAACGACCAGTACCGGGCAGGGCGCGTACTCGATCACTCGCTCGGTGACGCTGCCGATGAGTATGCGCCTAGGCCCATAGCGCCCCACTTGGCCGATGACGATAAGATCAACAGACTGCTCATCAGCCAGAGCGCTGACCTCCTCGTACGGAATACCATGACGCACGACTTGATTTGCTGTCAGGCCCGCCTCTTCGGCCAAACGGGACAAGTGGTCCAGATAGCGCTGTCCTGTGACCCCGAGCTCGTGCTCGACCATGCTGGCCACCTTCCCCGCTGAAGCCGCCAGTTCCTCGACGATAGCAGTATCTACAACGTACACAAAGGTGACACGCGCCCCCTGCAGAACCGCCAGCCGTATAGCCAAGCGGCCAGCAGCCATGGAAGCCTCGGAGCCATCCGTGGGTACCAGGATGTGCCTGAAGATCGCCTCTGCCATTGCCTATCTCCCCTCGGCAGACTGCCCCTGCTTCTCCAGTTTGTTCTTAAGCCACTTAAGGCGGAATGTCTCCTCGCGCTCACGCTCATCCAACGAGCTCTCGATGAAGGAGACCGTTTCCTCGTATTCAGGGATGAAGATGTATTGCAATGCGTTAACCCTGCGTTGCGTCTTACGCAACTCCCCGGCAAGTCTCCATACCGAGACCATGAGCTCAGCGAGTTCAGGAACGCGATTCAACACCTCTCGAAAAGCAGCACTGGCCTCATCCAATGTAGTCGTCGTATCCCCCAGGCTATACGGCATTTCTGGTGGCCCGCCGTGGGCCTGAATCGTTGGAATGGGCACCCCCATGACGCCATGATACGTGACCTCAACCTCAATGGTCTTGTTCACCGCCAGAGCCGCCCACTCCACGCGCTCCCGCCCCATTGTCATCTGGGCCTTCTCCAGCGCCTGGTACGCGGCCGCGAGCAGATCCCAAACCTTCCTCTGGAGCGCCTCAGCATCACGAGCCACGCGCATGAGCTCGGTAGTCAGCACTTCCCGCTTGCGGTCCAGAATATCATACCCCTCGCGGGCGAACTGCAGTTCCTGCTTCATGCGCAACAGGTTACTACGCGTCGGAGGCACATTAATACGAGCCATATCACTTCCCGTAATACTGCTGGATCTCGTCGGTGGTGACCCGGGTGAGTTCCTCTTTCGGCAAAATGGAGAGCAGTCGCCAACCGATGTCGAGCGTCTCCTCCATAGTCCGGTTCTCCGTCGGCCCCTGGCTGATGAACTCCCGCTCAAACGCCCGACCGAACTTCAAATACTGCTGGTCCAAGGTCGAGAGCTCCTCTTCCCCAATGACGGAGGCCAACGCGCGCACATCCTGAACATGTGCATAGGCGGCGTAAAGCTGCGCAGAGAGGTGCCCATGATCCCCACGCGTGTGCCCCTCTCCAATGCCATCCTTCATC
>JAGHDS010000338.1 GCA_021159845.1 Anaerolineae bacterium | reverse complement strand
GGATTGGATTGCTAAGCAGATGAATCCTCCCGCGTACGCCCAGGCGAAACAGTGAAGACCGGGGATGATCACCGACGACGCACCTTCCGACCGATTCCGGCGACGCGTGCTAGTTACGGCCGCGGGCTTGACTGGCTTGTTGCTTGTCTTAGCACTGCAACTGATGCGCTTGCAGGTGCTGGAGAGGGATGCTCTCTTAGCCGCGCCGCACCCACAAGCGGCACCTCAGTTTGTCTACCCAAGGCGTGGCAACATCGTGGATCGGACCGGGCGTCTCATGGCAACGGACATTTATCGTTGGGACATCGGCGTGTCGCCGAAGGTCATCCCTCCTGCACAGCAAGAGGAACTGGCCAAGGACCTGGCGCCCTTATTGGGACAGCCGGCTGACGCGATCCTGGCCAAAATGCGGGCGAAGCCTGATGCTGTTTACACCCTGTTGGCTAAGGACGTTGATGAAGTAACAGGGGAGAGGATCGCCCAGTTGAAGACGGATAAGTGGGCTTGCCTTAGCGCCGATCCTCACCCTAAGCGTTATTACCCCCAAGGGAACCTAGCTGCCCATGTCTTGGGCTTCGTCAACGGTGAGGGTAAAGCTTTCTACGGCGTAGAGGAATTCTACCAGGAATTTCTGAAAGGCGCCAGTGTGCTGCGTAGCGTTCCGGTCAGCGATGAGGCTTTACCGGACACGTTCACGCCTTACATTCCCTCGCCCGTAGAGCGCGATCTGGTATTGACGATCGATTCGGCAATCCAGCTCGTGGTGGAGGGGGAGCTTAAGCACGCCGTCGAATATTATGGTGCCCGGTCAGGCACCGTCATCGTGCAGGACCCCAAGACAGGCGAGATCCTGGCGATGGCCAACGAGCCCAGCTTCGATCCTAATCATTACTATGAGGCGAGCAAGTCGAAGTGGATCAATCGGAACGTAAGCTGGCCATACGAGCCCGGATCTGTCGTCAAAGTGCTCACGTTGGCAGCGGGGCTGGACTCCGGAGCCATCACGCTGGATCAGACCTTCATTGATAATGGTGTGTTAGTGGTAGGTGGGCGTGAGATCCGTAACTTCGACCGCCGTGGCCACGGGAAGATCACGTTGGTGGACATCCTGGCCAAATCGTTGAATGTGGGGGCTGCCCAGGTCAGCCTGGCGATGGGGCCGGAGACCTTCTACCGGTACCTGCGGCGGTTCGGCTTCGGCCGGGCGACTGAGGTTGACCTGGCAGGGGAGCAGCCAGGTATCGTCAAGAATCCCGACAGCCCAGTCTGGAGCGAGTCGGATCTGGCCACGAACGCGTACGGGCAGGGGCTGACCGTAACGCCTCTGCAATTGATCACGGCCGTTTCCGCCATCGCGAATGACGGCGTGCCCATGCATCCTCACGTGGTACGTATGATGGTCGATCACGGAAGGGTGGCACGCGTGCATCCACGCCCTTACCCGCGGGCTATTAAGGCGGAGACGGCGCGTCATATGCGGCAGATCATGGCCGAGGCCACCGCGCGAGGACTTGGCGCGGATCTGGTTCCGGGGTATAAAGTGGCTGGCAAGACGGGTACGGCCCAGGTACCTACGCCCACGGGCTATAGTGAAAACGAAACCATCGTCACCTATGTAGCGTTTTTGCCCGCGGATGACCCACGGGTGACCATTCTCGTCAAACTTGACCGCCCCACTCGCTCCATATGGGCAACCCATGTCGCTGTGCCTGTCTTCCAGGACATCGCATCCCAGGTGGTGCGGATATTGCATATACCACCCAGCGAGACACAACCAAGCAGGGAGTAACGTGACTCGGCTAACGCTAGCCGACGTGTGGTCGGCGCTATGTGGCCAATCGGCCCCCATAGAGATGGCATCGGTGGCCATCTCAAGCGTTGTCATAGACTCCCGCCTGGTTCAGGCGGGTAGTCTATTCATCGCGCTACCCGGTGAACACACCGATGGCCATAACTACCTCCTCGATGCTCTCGAGGCGGGAGCTGTCGGGGCAATTGTGGAGCGCGTACCGGAGGCTGTGATCGGCCGCGCGGGCGTCGTCGATACGACGACGGTGGAGTGGCGTCGCCATAGCAATGAGCAGATCGCGCCTTTGCTCTTTCTTGTGCAGAATAGTCTGGATGGCCTACACCGTTTGGCAGCCGCCTGGCGTTCCCGGTTCACACCGCGCGTCGTAGGGGTCACCGGAAGTGTTGGGAAGACATCGACCAAGGAGATGATCGCCGCCGTTCTGAGGCAGCGTTATAATGTGCTCAAGAGCGCAGGGAATTACAATAATGAGATCGGCCTTCCGTTAACGCTGCTAGAACTCGGCCCCGAACACGAGCGGGTCGTGTTGGAGATGGGAATGTATGCGTTGGGTGAGATCGCCCAGCTTTGCGCCATTGGCCGCCCTCACGTCGGTGTGGTCACCAATATCGGTCCCAGTCATCTGGAACGGTTGGGCAGCATCGAGCACATCGTTCAGGCCAAAGCGGAGCTGGTCCGCGCGTTGCCCGCGGCGCCCGAAGGAGTTGCTGTGCTGAACCATGATGACGAGCGGGTGCGAGACATGGCGAGCCAGACGCAGGCCAGCGTCTTTTTCTACGGGCTGACGCCGGGATGTGATCTGTGGGCGGATGAGATCGAGAGCCTTGGGCTCCAAGGTGTCCGGTTCCGCTTCCACCACGCAGACGAGACGCTCCATGTCAAGGTGCCGCTGCTGGGGCGTCATAGCGTTCACACGGCCCTACGTGCTGCTGCTGTCGGCCTGATAGAGGGATTGGGATGGGACGAGATCATTGCCGGGATACAGGATGTGTCTGGGCAACTCCGGTTGGTGGTGGTCCCGGGCATCCGCGGGGCGACGTTGATTGACGACACCTACAACGCCAGCCCGGCCTCGACCATAGCGGCTCTGAACTTGCTGGCAGACCTAACGCCCGAGGGGAAAGGCCGACGCGTCGCCGTGTTGGGCGATATGCTGGAGCTGGGAAGCTACGAGCGAGAGGGCCATGTCATCGTGGGGCGTCGAGCCGCTGATGTCGTCCAGAAGCTGATCACGGTGGGGCCGCGCGCACAGATCATCGGGCAAGAGGCGATCGCCTCCGGGCTCGACGCCGCAGACGTCATGATTGTGATGAGTAATGAAGAGGCTTCAGAGGTGCTACGAGGTCTCCTGCAAAGTGGGGATATCGTGTTGGTGAAGGGGTCCCGTGCCCAGCAGATGGAGCAGATCATTGATGTGCTCTGCCAGCGAGGTGATGGCTGATGGCCTACTCGCTGACGTTAGGGACGATCTCTTTCTTCCTGGCTGTGATCTGGGGACGCCCGCTCATCAACTTATTACGACGATACCGGATTGGCAAACAGATTCGCATCGAGGGGCCTAGCAGCCATCAGACGAAGACAGGCACGCCAACGACTGGTGGTGTCATGATCATCTTCCCGGTGGTCTTCATCACTGGAGCGTTGAACATAGCCAACTTACTGGGGTTCAACTACATCGGGCAATCCACGCTGCTTTTGATGGGCTGTATGCTCATGTTCGGCCTGTTAGGGTTCATCGATGACCTGGAAGGGGTGCGCGGCCGCCGGGCCAGGGGAGAGGGGCTCATGGCGCGATATAAGGCATGGTGGCAGGTGGTCTTTGCCACGATCATCGCGCTGGTGCTCTATTTCGGTCCACCGAACCTCGATTACGTTGGCATCCCAACCGTCCGGGAGTTCATCCATATTGGGCCGTTGATCCTGCCCATCGCCGTCTTCATCATCGTCGGGTCCTCCAACGCTATCAACTTAAGTGATGGACTCGACGCGCTGGCGGGTAGCCTGTCGGCCATTGCCTTCGTGGCCTACGGGGTCATCGCTCATCTACAAGGCCAGGCTTGGTTGGTGGCTTTCTCGTTTACCGTCGTGGGCGCGTTGCTCGCCTTCCTGTGGTACAACGCCTATCCGGCCGAGCTGTTCATGGGTGACACGGGGTCGCTGGCGTTAGGAGCAACGCTGGGGGTTGTGGCGTTGATGACTGGACAATGGCTGCTGTTGCCCGTGATCGCGTTCATCCCAGTGGTGGAATCACTTTCCGTGATCCTGCAGGTCGCCTATTTCAAGTACACCAAGCATCGCTATGGTGAGGGACGTCGCCTGTTTAAGATGGCACCGCTTCATCACCACTTCGAGCTGATGGGATGGTCGGAGACGCAAGTGGTGCAACGATTTTGGTTGGTTTCCATCCTATGCGCGATGTTGGGAATTGCACTGGCGCTGTTGTAAATCGCAGGACGTGAGGGATGCTATGAGACCGTGGGCGGGGAAGTCCGTGCTCATCTTGGGGTTGGGACGCCAGGGGACGGCTCTGGCGCGCTTCTTCGCTGCCCAGGGGGCCCGGGTGACCGTCAGTGATCGACAGCCTGCTTCGGCACTTGTCCAGGCTATGGCGGCGCTGGAGGGATTGCCGATCCGATACGCCCTGGGAGAGCATCCGGAGACGCTGCTGGATGATTGCGACCTGTTGTGCCTCAGCGGGGGTGTTCCAACGGATCTGCCGATCGTCCGGGCAGCTCAGGCACGCGGCATACCGCTGAGCAATGACGCTCAATTGACTCTGGAGTATTCCCCCGCTCCGATCATTGGCATCACCGGGTCGGCCGGGAAGACGACGACCACCACGCTGGTGGGGGAGATCCTGCGCGCGGCGGGGATGAGAGCCCACGTGGGTGGCAACATTGGCGTTCCACTCATCGATCGGCTGGACGATGTGGCCCCAACGGACTGGGTGGTATTGGAGATGTCCAGCTTCCAGCTGCAATTATGCACGCGCAGCCCGCATATCGCGGCGGTGCTCAACGTCACGCCGAACCATCTGGACCGCCACCCGTCGATGAGCCACTACACGGCCGCCAAGGCTAACATCCTGCGCTGGCAGCGCCCGGGTGACGTGGCCGTGCTGGGAACAGACGACGAGGTCACAGGTGCATGGTGGCAGGACGGACGAGTTCGGGTTCCAGAAGGACGGGGACAGCCGGCTGTTGAATTCCCGCTACTCGCTTCCGTGGTGGGGTTTGGCGGGCATCACACGGTGGAGAACGGCGCCCTGATACGGGACGGGACCATCGTGTGGCGGGCTGAGGGGCATGAGTATGGGATCCTTCCCCGGAAGGAGATCCGGCTGCGGGGATGGCATAACGTACTGAACGTCCTGGCGGCCTGTGCGATCGCCGGAGCTGCGGGAGCGCCGCCCAAGGCAATGGCCAAAGCCATACGCTCGTTTCGCGGCGTTCCTCACCGGTTGGAGGAGGTGCGTGAGCGCGATGGGGTGCTCTGGGTTGACGATTCGATCGCGACAGCACCCGAGCGCGTGGTCGCTGCCCTGCGTTCATTCGACCGCCCGATTGTGTTGCTGGCCGGGGGGCGGGATAAGAAACTGCCGTGGGGCGCTTTCGCTCGGGAGGTGCAGCAGCGTGTGCGGCAGTTGATCTGTTTCGGGGAGGCCGGCCCCATGATCGCCGAGAAGGTGCGGGCGGCCGAGGGGAATGGCGCCGGGATGCTGAAGTCGATCACGGTGTGCGATGACCTGGCCTCTGCGGTGCAAGAGGCCGCTCGGCGGGCGTTCCCCGGCGAGGTGGTGCTGCTCTCCCCGGGTGGAACCAGCTTTGATGCCTACCGAGATTTCGCGGAGCGCGGTGACCACTTCCATCGGCTGGTGTGGGACCTGTGAGGGTGAATGGCGATGAGCAGGCGGAGCAATAGGCGACGGCACGTTGATCTGACATTGTTGGCGATCGTCGCGGCCCTGTTAGGGTTCGGGGTGATCTCGGTGTATAGTTCCAGTTACGCCTATGCTCAGCACCTGACTGGGCGAGGCACGTATTTCTTCATCCACCAGATCATCTGGGCTGCACTAGGGTTGGGGGCGATGATCGTCGCGGCTGTCATCGACTATGGAGTATGGCGGCGGTTCGCGATCCCTATTATGCTGGTCGTCCTGTTGTTGCTGGGGGCGGTCCTGATGATACCAGGGGAGCTGCATGGAGCGCGCCGGACGCTATTGCACGGCCACGTGCAGCCCAGCGAGCTCGCCAAAGTCGCCATGATCATTTATATTGCCTCATGGCTGGCCAGCCGCGAGAAGATGCTTCAGGATGTCCGGCTGGGTCTTGTAACCTTTGCTGTGCTGCTG
>JAGHDS010000240.1 GCA_021159845.1 Anaerolineae bacterium | reverse complement strand
GCTTTGGGCGAGATACCAGCAGACGGCTGGCTTGATCGTGCAGGAGCCAGAGCCTCAGAACTTGGTCGCGGCGGAGATGGGGCGGCTGAGTGCGGTGGCGATGGAGCCGATGACCTCCGTGTCAGATGCTATCCATAGTACATTAGCCACGTTGCAAAAGCTGGCTGCGCGTCAACGCATCTCTTTAGCCGCTTCGGTGCCGCCAGATCTCCCCCCTGTCTCTGTGGACCGCGTTGTACTTCGGCAAACCTTGCTCAATACGCTCTCCCACATGTTTCATCGTGGTGTGCCTGGTGCGATAGAGATCACTGCTGGCACCGAGGGGCGCTTCGTGTGGGTATTCATCCATTACCAGCCGTGTGAAGACTGCGCGGTGATGCCTCAAGGTTCGTTCGTTGAGCAGGATAACCGCTTGGCCATCGCGTCGAGGTTGATTGGGATGCAGGGAGGGCGTATGGAGGTATCTGGCGAGGGGGAGTCACGGGTCGTGCTCTCTCTGCCCGCGCGTCGGCCGCGTACTGTATTAGTAATTGACGATAATCCCGATATGATCCAGCTATTTCGGCGCTATCTGGGCGGCGGTATGTACCATGTGATCGGGGCCACGGAGAGTGGGGAGGCCTTGCGGTTAGCGCGGGAGATACAGCCGCACGTGATCACGCTGGATGTGATGATGCCCAGCCAGGATGGCTGGGAGATCTTACAAAATTTAAAGAGTCACCCCGAGACGAAGCGGATCCCCGTAATCGTGTGCTCAGTATTGCAGGAGCGAGAGCTGGCGCTTTCCCTGGGCGCGGCTGAGGTCCTGGTCAAGCCGATCACTCAGCAGATGTTGCTGTCGGCGCTAGAGCGATGTGGGGCGTCGTCGGGGGGCGCAGAGCATCCAGGTTCGCTTTGAGACAGCGCATGAGCTCGCCGACGGAAAAGCCCTCGCGGCGGGTGATACCTACCAGGCCGGCTGTGATCACCTCTTCCTCTTGTCCCTTTGCCGTCACGACAATCACCGGTACCTTCATCAACTGTGGATCGCTCCGCATGTGCTCCAATACTGTGTATCCGTCAACTTCTGGCATCAGTAAATCCAACACCACCGCGTCCGGCCTATGCCGACGCATGGTCTCCAGCGCCTGGGCGCCACCATACGCTCGCCAGACGTGGTATGCCTGTGGCGCCGTCTGAACCATCCGACTTAGGAGCTGCACTACTTCCGGCGCATCATCCACGATCAATAAGTCATGGACATCAGGGCCAAGCCCCTCCAACGCCTTGAGAAATTGCTCGTGCGAGACGGGCTTGACCAGGTAGGTAGCAACTCCGGCAGGGCGGGCCCTCATAGGGCCACCGTGTAACGTACACACCGCGACGGGTATAGCGGGTAGTCCCTCTCGCGCCCGTCTGAGCTGGACCCAACCCGCTTCGCCGGAAGGAGCTACAATGACCAGCGCGTGAGTGGGGGTTTGGGCGGCGATGCGGCGTGCTGCGTTCTCGTCTGGCGCATGTATCACCTGGTAGTCATCCAGATACCGCTCGAACAGCCTCGCTGTCGCTGGCTCTGGATCGATCACGATTACCGTCCTTTGCTTGGCCTTACCCGGAGGGAGTAATGCCCAGGTTTCCCACGCGGGTGGCAGTTGACTGACCTTCGTCGGTTCCTCCAATGGTAGCGTGAAGTAAAATGTAGTGCCCTGGCCGACTTTACTCTCAACCCACATGCGGCCGCCGTGCATCTCTATGAATCGCTTACTGATCGCTAACCCGAGCCCGCTACCTCCGGCCCGCCGCCGGATCGAACCATCCAATTGCCGGAACTCCTCGAAAACCTTGGGGATATCTTCCTCTGAGATGCCGATGCCGGTGTCGGCTACGGCTATGGTGAGTTCTCGATCATCTGCCGCTGCCGTGACAGTAACGCCACCTCGATCCGTGAAACGGGCGGCGTTGTTCAATAAGTTGATTAATACCTGTCGTACGCGTGTCCGGTCGGCTGGTACCAGAGGCAAGTCATCGGGAATGTTCGTAATCAGGTACAACCCCTTGCTCTGGAACATGTGGGCAATGGCTCCGATGGCCTCGGCGGCCACATCGGCCAGTTTAGTCGGCTCTTTTACGAGCCCCATGCGTCCGGCCTCGATTTGGCTCAGGTCCAGCACATCGTCGATGAGGTTGGATAGATGTTTGGCATTCCGATAGATCGCCTGTACGTCGCTGTGATAGGCGGGAGGAAGGGGTTCGCCGTATATATGTTGCGCCAGCACCATCATTTCACTGAAGCCGATGATGAGGTTCAATGGCGTCCGTAGCTCGTGGCTGATGTTGGCCGCGAACTCTGCTTTGAGGCGTCGCGCCTCGTCGGCTGCGCGGCGAGCTCGTTCCAGTTCGATCGTCATGGCCTCCAGCCGGTGGTAGGCCAAGTCCAGGTCCTTTATTGTTCGGCTCAATTGTCCTCGTTGCCTGCGCAGTTCCTCCCGTTGACGCCGCGCCTGTTCATAGCTCATCCACGACCAGTGCAATGTCATGCGTAAGGGATAGGTGGCTACCCATAGCAAGAGCGCCATCAGGGAGGAGAAGAGGCTGGCTTTCCAGGCGATGGCCCTCGGGATCGCTTGTGGGGCGTACCAAAGCGAACCGGCGATGATACATACGCTTGCCAACGCCGCGGCCAAGAACCCGGCCCGAGGGCCGATCAGCAATCCGAACAGGCTTACCGAGAGCGCGATGAGGAGCAGCAGGGAAGGATCGGTATAGGACCAAGACGCGAAGAGGACAGTCGCTGTGACGCCTGCGATGTAGGCGTAAGCCCCGCAAGTAAACCCCCAGCGCCGACTGAGCTTATATGTGATGATGCTGGCTAATACCAAAATGGCGGCGCCACCCCACATGCGTGGGGCGGAATTCTCTAGCACTATGCCCGTGTAAGCATACCATAAGATCCCGATCGATATTCCGACGATGATCAGCCGATGCAGGGCATTGACGCGAAGGGCGAGGGATTCCTTCTGGTAGGGCCACTCTGTGGCATCTCGCTGGTGTCTGACCATGTTACTACCTCTGCCAATGCAAAGAGCACGGCGGGGAATATACCTATCGAGTGTACAACATGACGCGGATGCCTACGAACCGCTTCTCCTCGGCTTTTCGCATCTCCTGGCTCAGCACACGCGGAATGATCTTCCGAGGATCGGTATACCAGTCGTGGCTGTAGACCAGCCATACTCGCTCGTAGCTCTGGATGAGCTGCTCCAGGCGGGGGACGTCCGCCTCGGTCATCTGCGGCTCCAGTTCCCCGCGATCGAACAGATCTACCGGTGCACCGTGTTCAGGTATGGAGAGGCTGTAGCGCTCGAAGTAGTAGTCGAAGGGGATTTGCACCCACGTGGCGTTGAATAAGATCATGTCTCCAGGCTGCGCGCGCTCCGCCACATAAGCGGCCGCCTGCCTCCATCCCTCTTTTTGGTAATTCGTGTAGAGGTTGTGCAAGGAGAGCGCGCTGACCGCGACGAGCAAAGCCAGGGTGATCGCCCGATAGGGGGCCGTGCGCAGCGATAGGAGACCCTGGGCGACGAAAAGGTAGTAAGGAAGTGTGATCCAGATGAGGGTGCGCGTGTAGAAGATAGGGCGCCATAGGCTGAAGATGAGCTCTCCGGCGATGGGGACTACGAAGAGCGTCGCGAGGAGCAACGCTTTCCAACGGTCGCGAGGGGCGCGCCACCAGCTCACGAAGCCGAGGAGCGCCAGGGGAGGGTAGAGCACATCTCCGAGCCCCTGCCAGGGGATGCCCTTCGGCGCGAGCGCACAGTCGAAGGCATGAAGCATACCCAGTATGGATTGCAGTGTGGGCGGGGGGATCCAGAACCGGCGGATGACGCCAATCGTCTGATGTACGGCCGCGGGCAGCCAGAGGCTCCAGAGGAGGATGAACAATCCGCCTGCCAGGATGGCGTTGTGGGCGAGCCTTCCCCGAGCCGGAGGGTTGCGATACATCCAGCCCAGGAGGTATAGTCCCACAGCCAAGGGGAGGAAGACGGCGGTGTTGTGAGTGAGCACGGCAGCCGCGCTCCCACACGCCAGGGCCAGCCAGGCGGCTGTGAAGCGTTGCCCCTGTGGGTGTTGGAGGTGCTTGGCCCTTGGAGCGGTCAATACGGCCACGAGGCCCCACAGGGTCAGGGATGCCCAGAAGGTTAGCATGGTGTACATGCGCATCTCCTGGGCGAACTGGACATGGAAAGGCGAGATCGTGAGCAGTAACGCCGCGATCAAGCCCAGGCGAAGACCTCCAAGCCTGCGGCCGATCGAGTACATCACAGGGATCGTCAGGACGCCCCAGATTGCTGAGAATAGACGTGCCTGGGCCTCATACCAGCCGAGCAGGCGGATCCACCCGGCGAGCAGGAGATAGTACAGCGGAGGATGTTGGTCGATCTTTACCACCCAGGAGAGGAGGTCGTGCACATCGTGGCGGGCGATCCAGATGCTGAAGGCCTCATCTAGCCACACGCTCTGGCTTGATGCGTGGTAGATACGCAGGCCCAGGCCCGCGAGGGTGAGCCCGGCTATGATGGGCATGGCTATGGCCGGGCTGCTCAGCGCTGTACTCCACGACTTGGCGATTCGGGTGGATCGGTGTGTTGGCATGTGCATGTAGATATCATACCCATCTTGCAATCGGTGGACAAGCGGTGTCCAGGCGGTGATTACCCACATCTCACCGCTGAGTCGCGGAGAGCGCTGAGGAGGAAGGAAAATAAAGAGAGTTCCTCTGCGTCCTCGGCGTCTCTGCGGTGGGGAAAGGCATGTTAAGCATACATATCGTACTTATGGGTAATCACCGCGTATCCAAGGTATGTCCTGCATGAGTGTTTGTGGGGTACGGTCGTGCACCGCACCCCACAAACATATGGACCTCGGGTCTCAGATCCCCTTGGGGCGTGTGCGGTCTCCGC
>JAGHDS010000245.1 GCA_021159845.1 Anaerolineae bacterium | reverse complement strand
CAGGTGGGGCGTGGTGGCGTGGTGCGTGATCCGGATGTCCACCGCCAGGTGCTGTCCGATGTGTTGTCCTTTGCGGCCGCTCAGGGGCTTGCTCCTCAAGGTCTTATCCCCTCGCCCATTCGAGGGCCGGCCGGCAATGTGGAGTTTCTGGCGCATTTGGTTGAGGGCGCCGAGGCTTTGCCTGACCTGGACAGGACCATCGAGGGATGTCTGGCTGCGGCGCACGCAGATGGGCGGTCAGAAGGAAAAGGCTGATACTCGATGACGAGGAACCGTCGTAACCGGCTTATTCTCATCATCACCCTGCTGATTCTCGTATGCTGGGCCATCTGGGCGGCGCGCGGTGGCCTTTACCCCTACGTGATCGCCCTATTGATCGGTTATGTCGTCCACCCTCTGGTCAACTTCATTGATTTCCATATGCCCGCGGCTCTACGGAAGGCGCGTATCGCGCGGCCGTTGGCGATCATCATCGTCTATCTGCTTATCGTCGGCCTGGTGGTCACCATTATCGCTTTCCTGATCCCGCTGGTTTGGGGACAGCTCCAGGAGCTGTTGGCTGCCCTGCCGGGGCTGATGGCTGGAACCCACGGCCGCATGAATTTAGGGCTAACCGACTGGTATCTTCATGCCTGGGATTATCTCGGCCAGTTAGCCGAGCAGTACCTGGGCATCCGGTTGGAGGAAATTGCCCAGGGGACCCTTCGCCCCCAGGTGGAGCAGTGGTTCCTGCAATGGATTCAGCACATGGCCGAGCTGGCCGTCACGGGTATACAGCAGGGGGTTACCCGCTCGCTGACCGTCATCACCAGCACGGTGAGCTTTGTCCTCGGTACGCTAATCTTGCCCTTCTGGCTTTTCTACATCCTAAACGATCAACGCAAGGTCATCTCGGGGATTATGCACTTGATCCCCGAGCGGTATCGGCTGGATGTCCATTTCCTCGGACAGGTGGCCGATGACGTGTTGAGCGCCTATATTCGGGGACAACTTCTGCTCTGCCTGTTCATCTTCACCATCGACACGATTGGATTAGCCATCGTGGGCGTCAACTTTCCATTGCTCTTAGGGCTGGTCGCGGGCATTTTAGAGATCTTTCCCTTCATTGGGCCTATCCTGGGGGCCATCCCTGCTCTGCTCGTTGCCCTCATGCAATCGCCCAAGCAGGCTCTATGGACGTTGATCCTGTTTGTTGGGGTCCAACAGGTCGAGAACATCTTTCTGGTGCCACGCATTCAAGGGCAGAACGTGCAACTCCATCCGGCGCTCATCATGTTGGTCTTGGTCATGGGAAACGAGATCGCTGGGGTGTGGGGAATGCTGCTCGCCGTCCCGCTGACGGCCATCGTACGCGATGTGTTCAAGTATTTGTATCTCCGCCTGTCGGACGAGAACCTGGATCCCTCGGCGGCGTTCGCTCATGTTCGGCGAAGCAGGATCACCCTGGAGATCTAGTCTGTCCTGGGCAGTGGAAAGTAACGAATAGAAAAATCCCGGTCCCTGAGAATGGGGGGCCGGGATTCTTTACAGCGGGTCGGTGGGGCCTGTCAGTTCTCGGAGACGGGCAGGATGCCCAGGTAGATCTGCTCGCCGGTTAGCACGCGCAGGATAGCCTCCGGTGGCCGCCATTGGATGACTTCATGCATCTCACGCGGTGACATCGGTCGGTTGTCGTTGAGCAAGAGCAGCCGGAAAGCCGCCGCGACGAGCGGGACATCCGGGCTGATGAAATCCTGACGCTGTGCGCAGTAGGTGCGCAGGCACTCCAACAAGGCGTCCGCCCGCCTCACCTCGGCGGTGTCCGGGTCTACCCAATCCACCATCTCGGTCTCACGGTGATTGGGGAAGCGTTCCCGGCATTCGGGACATAACTGGCTGAGCAGGTAGAGGCGAAAACTCAGGCCGTTGCTCTCCCACCAGTCCGTATCGATGTGGAACTTCGTGTCGATCGTGGGCTTTGACCAGACCATCCTCTCTCTCCCTCGCCTAATCGATATTCAATGCATAGTAGCCGCTGCCCATCTCTCGATACGATCGGTCGGACATTAAAGCGGCGAAGATCGGGCCTGGTGCGTAACGACGTACCATGTTGATCGCCGAGTATAACGTCTTGGCGTGGACGGTGCCCTGCGGGCTTAGCTTGGCTAGCTCCGGGAATATCGCGGCTAGCAGCTCGGAGACGGGGACGTCTTGTTCTGCCACCTGTACGCGCAAAGCCTCCAGGGCCTCTGGGTTCCCCTCTCCGACGATGATGTGCTCATCGTATTCGCAACTAACGGGCTGCTTTTGCATACGGAACACAAGTCGGCCGTCCTCCACATCCGCGACGCGCGTCCACTCCCGGCGCATTCGGCGCGGCCGGAAGTCCACCGTGATCACGCTCGGGTCGGCGGTTCGTTCCAGCGTGATGTAGGCGCCGACCGGTAGTTTATGCTGCTCGAACCACTCACGCAGCCCGCAGATGTATCGGCCGTCATACACGATCCATCCCTGGAAACGTTGTCCCCACCGGCCGTCCACGAAGGTTACCACACCGCGCCCGTGCTCCCCAGGTGGGAAGAAGGGCCGGGTTCGGGAACTCAGCGGTAGTGTGCCCGCCTTCCGGTGGGGATACGTCAGTACCAGTGTTGTGCTGGGCACCAGGGTGGAAGCGGAATCGGTGCTACTCCCTTCATCCGTCCACTCGTCGTCCAGTTCCCACTCGATCTGAAGCAATTCCACGCTGAGGAAGGCGCGATTATAGCGCACGGGTGTGTACTCCAGCCACTTTGGCGTGCTCAATGCCTCTGGTGGTTCCAGTCGTCGGAGGAACCACAGATCGCCATCGCGGCCGTGCACCAGGTCGAAGCGCTCGTCTCGTTGCAGTGCGGCGTTGAGCGAGAAGATCTTGACCGGCTCGGGAATCTCGGCTGGTAGCTCCAGCTCCTCCAGCAGGCGCTCCACGCTCAGTGGCTGGCCTTCAACCTCGATCAGCGCCTCGGCCAGGTTCAGATGCCCAACATGGACTTCGGCCAGGAGATCGTACAACATCCATTGATCGTCGTAGGAGACGAACTCCGAGTCCGGTTGCTGGAGTGCCTCCACCACCAGCTCGCGCACTCGTGTACCGTGTGCAGCGTAGAGGTCCTCTGGCGATGCCAGGTTCGCTGCTTCCCACAGCTCCGCCCGGTTATCGCCGGTCTGGTTCAACTTATGTGGAGCCTTCAGGCTCGCTGCGAACTCGCGTGGCTTCTCCTCGCCCTCCAACTGCACGGCGATCACCTCAAACTCGCCGTGTTCGGGATTATGCCCGGGGCGTATCCCTACCACCGTGCCCAAGCGGTAATCGAGCACGGGGAACACCAATTGCTCACCGATCTCGTAATGCTCACATGACTGGTAAACCGTCCCACGCGATAGCTCCGATTGCATCCGCTCCTCTTCCTGACGGCAGCGATATCGGATGACCTCTAGAGCGAGCTCGTCGGTGGGGATGGGCTCGCCACGCTCCAAGGCGAAGTTGTAGAGATGTTCTATGTCATCTTGCGTGATCTCGAATTCTTGTTCCCAGTATTCCGACGTCTGCGTCTTACGCTGTAACACCCTCTGGACCCTCCATCAGCCATGACACCGCGATAAAACTCGCCCGTGAGCCACGGCCGAGCAGAAGCGCATGTGCTACATTTATCATCCAGATATCATCCAAAGCGAGATTATACCAGTGGGCACGAGGAATGCCAAATTGCACGGGCAAAGGAGGTATTTCAACATCGCCGTGTGGGTTTCGTCAGGCGACTTCGGATAGCTCCCCCATGTTCAAGGATAGCACCTGCGATGTCCCATCGGCTCTCATGGAGATGCCGTACACCATGTCTGCCACCTCGACGGTGCCCCGGTTGTGCGTGATAAGGATGAACTGCGTTCGATCCGACAGAGCTTTCACTGTCTCCCGGAAACGCCCCACGTTTGCTTCATCCAATGCAGCGTCCACTTCATCCAACACGCAGAATGGTGGCGGATTAACCTCCAAAAGGGCGAAGATGAGCGCGGCTGCCGTCAGGGAACGTTCACCGCCAGAGAGCAATGCTAGCGACTGGGCTCGCTTTCCAGGAAGCCGGGCGATGATCTCGATGCCTGTGGTACTGAGGTTGTCGGGATCGGTCAACTCCAGCCGGGCCGAGCCTCCGCCGAAAAGCGCCGTGAAATACTCGCGGAAACGCCGGGCCACCTGCTCGAACGTGCGCGAGAAATCGCGTTCCATAAGCGTTTCCAGCTCGGCGATGACCTGTCGCAGCCCGACTACGGCGTCGTTCAGATCGGCCAACTGGGCTGAGAGGAACGCGTGTCGTTCCAGCATCTCCTCGTACTCGGCTGGCGCGTCCGGGTTGATGTTTCCTAGCCTGCTCAGGTGGGCGCGCAGCCGTCGAATGTCCTCTTCCAGTCCCTCTGGGGGGACCGTCACTACGGGCAGGGATTCCGCTAACGATTGGATGGGCAACGGCGGCTGTCCGGCCTCGCCCGCGCCTGGCTCCAGTGCCACGATCCCTAGCTCCCGCTCGATCTCTCGTCGTAATCGCTCCAGTTCATCTCGGGCCCGCTCCAGTGCGAGCTGTTCCTGGTGGTGCCACGCCTCTTCCCGGTGAAGCTGTCGTCTTATGAGCGCTTCTTTCTCCTCCGCTTGCGCCTGTTCGGCCGCCAATTGATCCACCTCGGCCTCAGCCGGGGCGATCTGTGCCGCTAGCCGGTCGATCTCTGTCTGCAGGTCATCCGCTGACGATTGCAGCTCTGCCAGGCTTGCGGCCAGTTGTGTATGCTCGGCCGTTAGGCCGGCCAGGCGCTGCTCGCGCGCCGTTAGCTCCGCCTCAGCCCGCTGTTGTGCCTCGCTCGCTTGTTGCAGCAAGGCTTCCTGGGAGCGTCGTTCTACCTCGGCCGCGGCCCACGCGGCCTGCGCCTTGGCGACCAGGGCGGCTGACTGGTTGCCCGCCAGAGCCTGGACTGCTGCTTCTGCTCGTGCTTGCTCCTCGGATCGGGCGGCTACCGTTGCCTCCAGATCGGCTAGCGTCGCTCGTAACGCCAATACCTGCTCCGCCACGCGTTCCGCCTGTTGGGTGGCCCGCTCCAT
>JAGHDS010000121.1 GCA_021159845.1 Anaerolineae bacterium | reverse complement strand
TTGCGCCATGCTCTGAGGCCGGAGTGAGAATTCGGGAGGTGGTATGAGGGTCAGCGCTGTGATTCCGGCGGCTGGATCGGGGACTCGCATGGGCACGCCAACGCCCAAACAGTTCTGGGTCGTGCACGATCGGCCGCTCATCGTCTACACGCTCCAGACGTTCGCGAGAAGCGATTTTATCCAAGAGATCGCGGTACCGGCCTCGGAGGATGGCATCCCTTTGCTGCGTGACCTTGTCCGCCGGTTCCATCTGGATGGCAAGGTGCGGATCGTGTTGGGAGGGGCGTCCCGTCACCATTCCATCAGGAACGGCCTGCTGGCGCTTTCGCCCGCCGATGTGGTCATCGTCCACGATGCGGTGCGGCCTTTCATCTTCGAAGAGATCTTCCGGCCGCTGGCGGAGGCTGCCTGGGAGCACGGCGCCGCGGGGACGGTGATGCCCCTGGTGGACACGGTGCTGGCGGTGACAGACGATGGGTTCATGGAGCGCAGCCTGGATCGTCGGCTCTACCGGGCGAGCCAGACGCCGCAGGCGTTCCGGTACGAGATCCTTAGGTGGGCCTACGAGAACGCCTCTGAGGACGAGATGCTCCACGGGACCGAGTGCCTGGAGTTGGCCCGCCGGGCCGGGGCCAGGGTGAGATTGCTGGAGGGTTCTCCGTTCTTCTGGAAGGTCACGTACAAGCCGGATATCTACACCGCCGAGCGGCTGGCGATGGAGCGTGCCCGACAGGTCGCCATCGTGACCGGTGGCAGCCGTGGGATTGGACGCAAGGTGGCGGAATCGCTGGCGGATCGCGGGTTGAGGGTGGCCGTGGTGGCCCGCGGCGGCGAGGCGGAGGAGGTGGCCCGGCGCATCGGCGGGATGGGAATCCAGGCGGACGTCTCCCGGCCCGAAGAGGTGCAGCGCGTTTTCGAGGCCGTGCTGGGGCGGTGGGGACGCGTGGACGTGCTGGTGAACAACGCTGGCATCGCCCGCTGGCGCAGGATCGCGGAGATGGGCGATGGGGAGTGGCAGGAGATCGTGGACACGAACCTGAGCGGGGCGTTCTACTGCACCCGCGCGGCGTTCAAAACTATGGCCGAATCCGGCAACGGGGGGGTCATCATCAACATCGGGTCCAGTTCCATCAGCGGCGGGCGTGTGGGAGAGGGGGCGTACGCTGCCAGCAAGGCCGGGCTGGTCGCTCTGACGGAGACCACGGCGCTGGAGGGGAAGCCTTACGGCATCCACGCGTTCACCGTCATCCCCAGAAGGACGGATACCGCCCTGCGTCGGGCGCTGTACCCCGATGAGAAGGACGCTGACCTGCTCGACCCGGCCGACGTGGCGCGGGTGGTCACTTTCTGCGTCACCGAGTGGATGCCGCACCTCAGCGGGCAGTCCTTTTGGGTGAGGTGACTGTGGATGTCGTCGAGCTGAAGCGGCGGATACGGTTGGGTGTTTTCCGATTGATGCGCGTTTTGAGCGCTCCGCTGGCGTTGCTCCCTCCGCAGAAGGGGCTGATCGTCTTCACCTGCCTGACGGGGACGGACTGCCGCGGCAATCCCGCGCCTCTGTACGAGGCGTTTCGGAGGATGTCGGGATTTCAGGCCAGATGGGTCACCCCCTATCGCGGGAACAGGATGCCCGGCCATGTCTGGTGGCTCTCGCCCAAGGGGATTTGGTACCTGTTGCGGATGGAGGGCTGGGTCATAGATTCCCGCACACCGACGTTTTTCCCCACACGTGGGAAGAAGATCTTCCAGACCTGGCACGGCGTCGGCATCAAGACCATGGCCGGGGACAACCGTTTCTCACCAGACGCCTCCCAGCGGCGCTCGCTGGCCCGCGATGTCGAAAGTTGGAACCTGTTCTTCACCACGTCGGATTACATGGCGCGACATTTCTCTCATTACCTCGGCATCCCGATGGAGAGGATCCGGGTGACCGGCTACCCCCGCAACGACGTGCTGTTCGATGAGCGCGTGCGCGAGAGAGCGCGTCGGGAGGCGGAGCGGCGTTGCCCTGTCCCGTTCCGAAAGTTGATCCTCTACGCGCCCACCTGGAGCCGACACGCCCTGAGCTGGTGGCCTTTTTCCGAAGGCGATCTGCTGGACATGCAACGCGTGCTGGCGGACCATGAGGCGATCTGGGTTGTCAGGCTGCATCGTCTGGGGGTGGAGAGACTCGTCCTACCCGATCCACCGTCCGGGAGGAGGCGCATCTTTCGGTACGAGGAATGTTTCGGAAAGGCCGACGTGCAGGAGGCGCTGGTGGCCACGGATGTGCTGGTGACGGATTATTCCTCCATCGCCTACGATTTCATCCTGCTGGACCGTCCAATGTTGTTTCTGGAGCGGGCGACGGAGGAATTTGCTGAGGAGCAGGGGCTGGTGGATGGGTATCGGGACCTGTTGCCGGGGCCGGTCGGCGGCACATACGAGGAGTTCTCCGACTACCTGGTGGGAGCGCTGCGGGGTGAGGATCCGCAGGGATGGCGTCGTGCCAGAGTCCTGCCGCTGTTCCACCGCCACGCCGACGGCCACAGCACCGAGCGGTGTGTGCGGGAGATGATGTCGGTGTTGAGGGGGGAGAAATGAGGTGGGTGTCATGCAAGCGCCTAAGCGTCTAACGGTTGGTGACGCTGGAGAGGCGGCGTTGAATTAGGAATCCGTCTACCGTTGGATCCTTCGCTCGAAGGGCGAGCCAGGTAAAGGAGCCTGTCATGAAAAACCGCATGGCCTTTTCCGTCATCGTAGCTATCCTCCTTCTCGTCGTCCTATCCCTGCTGGCGAGTGAGGGAAGCATTGTGGCCGCCCGGCCGGCAGTGTCCTATCGGTTGGTCACGGCCGATGGCTTGAGCCTCACCCTCTCCGCCGACGGGCAGGTGCAGAGTCTGACCGTGAACGGGGCCGAGCTTCCCATCACCCCCGGCCCGGTCCTCTGGCTGCGGGACATGAGCCATGCGGGAGAGGTCACCACACCCAACCTCCTGAGCAATCCGGGCTTTGAACAGGAACTCACCGGGTGGCATATCACCCAACAGAAAGACGTGGACATAGGAGTCACCGGGAGCCATGCGCACAGCGGCGGCCGGGCCCTGGAACTGGTGGGCACCGGTGATCAGGGCCTTGGAGTAGCCGCCCTGGCCACCACCGCGCCGATCCCCGTGACGCCAGGGAAGCGCTATCGTGTTTCTGGCTATTTCCTCAGCAGCCGGGGCTACGTCCAGGGCGTCTCCGGGACTCCTCCCGTGCGCCAGGAGCAGATGTGGCGGGGACTCCTCCGTCCCAATGGCCTTTACGTGCGCTGGCGTGATGCCTCGGGCCAGCAAATGGGAGACGTTACCCTGGTCGCGTCGTTGCACTGGAACGACCGCGACTGGCGCAAGATCGGCGGCGAAGTGCGGGCGCCGGACGGGGCCGCCGGCATGGACGTGATCATCGGCGGGCGGCTGAAGGACGAAACCCTATGGGTGGACGATCTCGACGTGGTCGCCAGCCCGGAGACGGAGACGCCGGTGACGGGCAACGTCGTCCCGTGCGAAAGCGACCCATCGAACTGCCTGCTGCAGGTCGCCACGCTGCCCGGCTCCGGCCTGGTTTTGACGGCCACCTACACTGCTATGGCCGATCACATCGGGGTGCACGTGGCCGTGCGTGACACGACAGGCGCGGATCGGGCCCTGGAGGTGGTCTGGGGCCTGCCGCTGAACCTGACATCCGGGAACCCGGATTGGCGCTGGTGGGACGACGTGCGTCACAGCCGCACCATTCGGTCGGGGGACGTGGCCTCGCCGTCCCCCGAACACCCTTTCCCGGCGGGGCTCTCCTGGGCCTACGAGCACGTGGTCAGCGGCGTCTGGGACGGCTGGCTGCCGATCTCCCTCTACCCATACTCCCTGGTGGAGGACGGAAACCACGGCTTGGCTATGGCCACTCCGTTGAACTCCCCCCGGCTGATCAAACTGGCTTACGATCAGGGGGAGAAGCGTTACGAAGCCCGCAGCTACCTGGGCATCTCGCCCCAGGCCACAAAAGTGGGCCCCGTCGCCGATTTCAGCCTGGAACTCTTCCGCGTCGATCCCACATGGGGCTTCCGGGCCGTCATGGACGCTTTCGCGCGCCGCCACCCGGCGTGGTTCACCCCTCCCCATGACATGTCCGGGTTCGTCGGATACGAACGAGGCGATTACGCCAGCCCTGAAGGTGCCCAGCGCGCCCTGGAGAACGACGGCAAGGGAATCTTTACCGCCGAGTACATCGTCGCGGATGCTCCTCTGGACGTCGCACCCAGCAGCGATCCCATGCCCACCTACACCCAGACCGTCGCCCTGGTGCACGACATGCTCCAATCGCCCAAGATGTCCCTGCGCCTCAAAGCGCAGGCCATCACCCACAGCGTGGCCCTGGCCTCCAACGGCGACTGGCAGATCAAACATGTGGGCGAGTTCGAGTGGGCTCAGGGGAAGTGGCAGATCGTCTGGTACACCAGCGTCGATCCCGATATCGCCGACGGTTGGGGGGCATTTCAGTGGAGTTGGAATATCAACCGGGCCATCTCTGCCACCGAGGCCGTCGGCGCCGTCCTCGACGGCGTGATGATGGACAACTTCCTCACCGTCCCCGGTGTGGACCTGGACCCCGCGCACTTGGCGCTGACGGACGCTCCGCTGGCGTACGACGTTTCCACCTATCGGCCCGGCGTGCACAACATGGTCAACATCGACGAGTTTTTCGCCTGGCTGCGCCAGCGGCTGCACCAGCGAGGCCGTGACGACATGGCCATCACCATCAATTTCTGGGGCGTGGGGACGCCCAACCCTCTGGCCCCCTGGATCGACGCTTTCGGCGGCGAGGGAGCGACCCGCGGCGAGTCCACCACCAATTGGAACTCTCATATCCTTGACTACCGTCGGGCCATTGCCTACCACAAACCGCAGTCCTGGACCAACGGCGAGAAAGGCTTGACCACTTCCGAGGCGGAAGCTTACGTTGCCAGGGCACTCTTCTACGGTATTTTCCCCACCCGCAAGGAGACGGCTACAGGCTGGGAGATCGGTGCTGAGGAAGTCCTGGCCCAGGCCCAGCGCCTGCGGAGCATGTACGCTCCTGCCAAGTGGGAGCCGCTGACCTACTACCTCATCAGACTGATTTTGATAACCCTCCCCTCCTGGGGTAAACTACGGTCGAGTTT
>JAGHDS010000132.1 GCA_021159845.1 Anaerolineae bacterium | reverse complement strand
GCATAAGATCGAGGTTCGGGAGAAGACCATCATCCGGTATTGCCAGTCGCCCGAATTCAGCGCGGACGGCCTGGCCGACCTGGTGGCGCGGTTGTGAGAAACGCCCGACGCCAGGGACCGACACCGGTCCTATACGACTTCGACATCATCAAACCTGGGGAATCCCGGCTTTTTTCAGGAGCCGGGATTCCCCATCATCTGTCAGCATTGCTAAGACTGTCGAAGCTCCTTGATTCCTTTGAGAAAGTGGGTCCCTCCCAGTCGGAATGGGAGGAATCGCTCTCCGCCTACTCCAACGGATACCGTCCGTATTCTCGAACGGCCTCGTATAACGCTAGCATGTTCTCCACCGGCACCCGGGCCTGTACGTTATGGATCGTGTTGAAGACGAATCCGCCGCCCCGGCCGAAGATGCGAATGCGCTTCCGGACCTCAGCCCGAACATCATCCGGCGTGCCAAAGGGCAGCGTGCGCTGAGTATCCACACCGCCTCCCCAGAAGACGATCCGATCCCCAAAGCGCTTCTTCAGCTCGGCCGGGTCCATATCCGCCGCCGAGGTCTGAACGGGGTTCAAGACATCAAACCCGGCCTCGATGAAATCTGGGATCAGCGCCATCACCGAGCCACATGAATGGATGAACGTCTTCCACGACGTATGCTCGTGGACCCACTCGTTGATCCGTTTGTGGAACGGCATATACAACTCGCGGTAGGTTTTGGGAGAAATGAATGGCCCGTGCTGCATTCCGAAATCCGTCCCCGTGACGAAGAGCACGGATACTCGCTCGCCCACCGCCTGATGTAACCTCTCCAGATTGGCCAACCCAACCTCGCACTGGCGCTCGAATACCTGATACACATAATCCCGTCGCGTCACTGTGCTGATGTACCACTCCTCTACATCCCGGATGCCCTTCGGGTATTTCAGCCAGGGAGCGGGCACCAGCGCGATGTCGCCAAAACCTGTACCGCCGAAGTTGGCGAAGATCGCCTTGTCCGTCTCCGTATATAGTCGCTCTGCCTCGCGCCGGAAGTGCTCCAGGTCCTCATCGGAGATGGGCACGAACTCCTCCATGTTGTCCTCTGGGTTCAGCGTCTCCTCGTCGATAGGGGGCTGGCGGATGATGGCATCGAAATAGAACCCGCCTTTGGGCATCCGGCCGCTGGGTGGGGCCGACTTGTCCCCCTCGGGATACATGAGGATATCACCGTTGGGTTCCGGATCCGTGTTGAATCCCTCGGGCACCAGTACTGGCGTCCCGTCGAAGAGCGTCCAGGGCTTCCATCCCTCATTCCGGAATCCGAACATCGTCCTGGGGGATTCCAGGGGGACAACGTCTACCCCCAGTGCGTCCATCAGATCGGGCTTGATCTCTCCCAGCATCTGGTACGGCTCGACAACCTTGACCGGTGTGCCGGGCGGGTCCAATTTCAGCGCCTGACGTAGCTTGTAGACAGAACTGACATGCATCCCGGTTACCCCGCTGCCGCCCAGGTCTAACGGCACGCGGTCCGGCTCCTGGTGATTCAGGGCCAACGCGACGCGTTCTCTGGATGTCAACATCTTCCTCCTCCTATCGGCGGCGGGGTGAATTCCTCACCGCTGAATGCGCCCTCTGTCAGCCGTCGGGGATCCAGCAGACGCTCCAATTCCTCCGGGCTGAGATCGGTCATCTCGGCTGCCACATCCTTGACCCGCCGTCCCTCGGCGTAAGCGCGCTTGGCGATCTGTGCGGCCTTATCGTAGCCGATCACGGGGTTCAACGCGGTGACGATGATTGGATTGCGCTCCACCAGATCGGCTATGCGCTCCCGATTCACGGTGAACCCGGCGATCGCCTTATCCGCGAGCACTCGCGCCGCATTTGCCAGTAATGTGATGGATTGAAGCAAATTGTAGGCGATTACCGGCAGCATGACGTTGAGCTCGAAGTTACCCAACTGGCCCCCCAGGGTCACCGTGACGTCGTTTCCCATGACCTGGGCGCACACCATAGTCATGGCCTCCGGGATGACGGGGTTGATCTTCCCCGGCATGATCGAGGATCCAGGCTGGAGCGCTGGCAGAGCGATCTCCGCCAGCCCGGCCTGGGGGCCGGAGTTCATCCAACGCAGGTCATTCGCGATCTTCATCAACGAGGCCGCGACTGTCTTGAGCTGCCCACTCAGCTCCACGGCCGCGTCCTGCGCCGCCTGGGCCTCGAAGTGATTGGAAGCCTCAACGAAGGGGAGGCCCGTCTCCTCCGCTATAGCCGCAGCCATACGACGTCCGAATTCCGGATGGGCATTGAGCCCGGTCCCCACCGCGGTGCCACCCAGCGCCAGCTCAGCCAGCCGCGATAACGTCGCCTCGATGCGCACGATCCCCTTCCCAACCTGGGCTGCCCAGCCGCTGATCTCCTGGCTCATGCGAATGGGCGTCGCGTCCATCAGATGTGTGCGTCCCGTCTTGACCACGTCGTCGGTCTCAGCTACCTTCTGTAATAGCATCTCGTGCAGACGCCGCAATGCTGGCAATAACTTCTCGGACACCTCCAGATAGGCCGCCACATGAATTGCCGAGGGGATCACATCGTTTGACGATTGCCCCATGTTCACGTGATCGTTGGGATGTATGACCTTGGAGCCAAGCTCTCCGCCCATGAGCTGGATGGCGCGGTTGGCGATGACCTCATTCGCGTTCATGTTCGTGGACGTGCCCGAGCCGGTCTGAAAAATGTCGATGGGGAATTGGTCATCCCACCGTCCTTCGGCCACCTCACGCGCCGCCTGTTCAATCAGGGCAGCCTTCTCCTCATCGAGCAATCCCAGGTCTCGATTCACCCTGGCCGCGGCCGCTTTGATCAAGCCCAAGGCCCGGATAAACGGCCGGGGAAAGCGCAGCCCGCTGATGGGGAAGTTCTCCACCGCGCGCTGGGTCTGGGCACCGTACAATGCCTGAGCGGGCACGCGCACCTCACCCAGGGAATCTCGCTCGACACGGATTCTCGCTGTCATAGTTCACGCTCCTACGCCTACTCTGTGAGGCCCAGGGGATGCTCTTTCTCGAGCTTCCCAGGGTTTCCTCTTGTGAGAGGCTCACAGGTTAGTCAGTCGACGAGTCGAATCGGATGGCATCAACCGTGGTGATCGTGCCCTTGTAGAGGAAATCGATCTGGTGCAGCGCAGCTTCCTGGTCGAACTCGCTTAGGGCAGCTACTGCATCTTTGGGAACGACCAGTTTATACCAGCGCAGTGCTGCGCTCCCCGCCGTGTGCAACACGCAGATATTGGTTACCGTTCCCGTGATAATCAACGTATCGATGGCAGGGTGTGAGCGCAGTACATCTTCCATTCGCGATGCATAGAACGCATCGTAGCGGGGTTTTTGCACGATTTCGTCGCCTGGGCGAGGGGCTAGCTCCGCGATGATGTCCGCTCCCCACGTCCCAGCCCGCGCGTGCTCGCCCCAAATCCGATACTCGGGATCCCTCTCACCGTGCGTGTCCTGCGTGTAGATGATGAATACTCCCACCTCGCGAGCGCGGGCTAACAGGCGAGCGATGGGACCCACAATGGTCTGAGCAGTAGGAACATGCAATTTCCCCTCCGGTTTTGCGAAGTCGTTTTGCATGTCCACTACGATCACGGCCGTGCGATGGGGGTTGAGAGATACCTCGCTGGCGACGGTGTATCTGGGCGCTTCTACCATACGAGCCATGATTCTGTCTCCTGTCAGCGTCGAAGATCATACCTGGGGGATCTGCATGCTCATTATAGGGACTGTGCACTTTTGCGTCAATGCTCCGCCCAACGGTAACTATTCACCGTTGGGGTAAGAGAAATTAGCTGCACCGCCACCACAAGCCGAATCAAGCCCCCTTCTCCCACGCCTGGGAGAAGGGGGTCTGGGGGGTGAGGACCATCCGCGGCCAAAGCACCTGGAACTAGCCGACTGATACCGAAAGCCTCTTTATCCACACCGCCTGCCGAATGTTGGTGAAACCCCGCTTTTCGAAAAAGCCGGGTTTCTTCCCGGGGGGCCATCGCCGGGTCCTCGACCCACATCGCTCACTGGATGCCAATAAGATCTAGTGGGGGAACGGTGAACAGTCACATAGGGCGCTGATTTCGCAGATCATCCGCGATAAAAGGTCGGCGGAAATCAGCGTGTATCAGCGCCATCTGCGTTCTGCAGTTGGAGGGATTGAGTAGCTACATAAAATCAAAATATGGAGAGATTGACCAGATAGTTGTATCGCAGTATACTCTCCGGGTGATCGCTCCTATTTCGTGCATAGGTGTCTTGCTTGGTGTGAGCCAGGCCATCTGCTTATCATTAATCATGCGAGGTGCGGAAATTGAAGGTTTTGGGCCGCGTGTCGGTTTTCCCGGCTGTGCCCGATCGGCTCAATCGGCTCAATGAATTGGCATATAACCTGTGGTGGAGCTGGCATCCGGAGGCCCAGGCCCTTTACCGGGATCTGGATCCGGAGCTGTGGGAGCGCGTGGATCATAACCCGGTGCAGTTCCTGCGCGGTGTGGTTCAGGAACGGTTGGACTTGGCCGCGGCCGATCCGGGCTACGTGGCTGCCTATGATCGGGTGATGGCGCACTTTGACGAGTATATGCGCTCCCGCTCGACCTGGTTCGCCGAGCAGTATCCCCAGGCAGGGGATGGGGTGATCGCGTACTTCTCGGCCGAGTTCGGGCTGCACGAGGCGTTGCCTATCTATTCCGGCGGGCTGGGCATCCTGTCTGGCGATCACTGTAAGGCGGCCAGCGACCTGGGAGTGCCTCTCGTGGGGGTGGGATTCCTCTATCCACAGGGGTACTTCCGCCAGCATATCGACGTGCATGGATGGCAGCAGGCCAGCTATGAAAAGATTAACTTCTCCGAGGTCCCTGTGCGTCCGGCCGTGGATGACGAGGGACACCAGATCATCGTCTCCGTGGATCTGCCCGGGCGCGTCGTTCACGCTCGAGTGTGGAGCATACAAATCGGCCGGGTTTACGTCTATCTCCTGGATACGGACGTCCCGCTGAATGCTCCCGCCGATCGGGAACTCTCCGCCCGGCTGTATGGTGGCGATCAGGAGATGCGCATCTCCCAGGAATTCATGTTGGGGATTGGTGGCGTGCGCGCCCTGCGGGCGCTGGGGATACAGCCGGCCGTATGGCATATGAACGAAGGGCATTCGGCCTTCCTCGTGCTGGAGCGTATGCGCGAGCTGGTGGCGCAGGGCTTGCCCTTTGCCGCCGCGCGTGAGGCCGTGGCCGCGAACACGGTCTTCACTACGCATACGCCCGTGTCTGCTGGCAACGATGCCTTCAGCTTCGATCTGATGGATCGCTATTTCGGGCATTTCTGGCCTCGGCTGGGCGTAGACCGCGAGACTTTCCTCTCCCTCGGGCGCTTCGAATTGCCTTGGGGGGCACAATTCAGCATGACAGCGCTGGCCCTGCGGGTCTCCAGCAAACGCAATGGTGTCAGCCGACTGCATGGAACCGTCTCCCGTCGTATGTGGCAATCGGTGTGGCCGGAGGTGCCGGTGGAGGAGGTCCCGATTGGGGCGATCACAAACGGTATACATACCGATTCCTGGTTGGCTCCGGAGATGGCTTCACTGTACGATCGCTACTTGCCCGCGGGCTGGAGGGAGCAACTGGAGCAGTCGGAGACGTGGGCCCCGATCAACGAGATCCCCGATGTGGAGCTTTGGGATGCTCATCGCCAGGCCAAGCTCCGGATGATCGAATTCGTCAGGGAGCATGTTCGCCGCCAGCGTCTGCGTCACGGCGAGTCGGTGAGGAGGGTCTCGGAAGCTGAGGGGATATTGGATCCCAACGCCCTTACCATCGGCTTCGCCAGGCGGTTTGCCACATATAAGCGAGCTACGCTCATCTTCTGGGATCAGGAGCGCGCCCGAAGGTTGCTTGCCAACCCGGACCGTCCGGTGCAGATCATCTTCGCGGGGAAGGCGCATCCGGCGGATGATCCTGGCAAGAAGCTCATCCAGCACATTCACCAGCTTTCGCAATTGCCGGAGTTTCAAGGGCGCATCATCTTCCTGGAAGACTATGACATGAATATGGCCCGCTACCTGGTTCAGGGAGTGGATCTGTGGCTCAATACGCCGCGGCGTCCCAACGAGGCCAGCGGCACCAGTGGGCAGAAAGCATCATTGAACGGCGTGCCCCACTGCTCCGTCCTGGACGGCTGGTGGGCTGAGGGGTACGATGGCTCAAATGGTTGGGCCTTCGGGGAGACGCGGGAATTCGTCGATCAACAGCTCCAGGATGAAGCGGAGGCGTTGGCCCTTTACTCCGTGTTGGAGGAAGAGATCATCCCTCTCTTCTACGAGCGAGGCGAGGATGGGATCCCGCATGAGTGGGTGCGACGTATGAAGGCGGCCATTCGGTCCGTGGCTCCTTACTTCAACACGCGACGCATGGTGCAAGAGTATGTCCAGGAGATGTACTTGCCTGCGATGGCATATGGGCGCAAGCTTGGGGAGGATGATTTCGCCGGGGCGCGGGACCTTGCGATATGGAAGGAGCGAGTCTCGGCACTGTGGCCGTTGACGACCATCACAGCCCAGGGGCCCGGAGATGCGGCGATCACTCTGGGAGAGGAGATCGAGGTCACGGCCGAGGTGTATCTGGACGGGCTCTCGCCGGATGAGGTGATCGTGGAGCTCGTCTGCCGTTTGCAGGAGGATGATAAGCCAGGCGTTTTCGAGGTTGCCCCAATGACTTTGGTTGAGACTCTGGACGCGAATCGATACCGCTATCGGGCTCGGCTACGACCTGAATCCAGCGGGGATCACGTATACGGAGTACGGATGTTACCCTTACATCCGGCCTTGTCGAACAAGTTCGAGACCCGACTGATACGTTGGGCGTAAGGCGTCCAGGGAGTTGGTCGGGGCGGTGTCCGGCTGGCGGCGGAACATGATGTGCTATGTTCCCGCCGGGCGTGGGCCATCATCCGTGGGCGTTTGGAACACCGGCTCTCTTTGTGTAGATTGTGGTTCGGTATGGAGGCGTCAAGCGTGGAAGTAAAGACAGTATTACAACGGCTATCGGAGGCCTCGGGCGTCTCCGGCTATGAGGACGAGGTTCGCTCGCTGGTCGTGGAACAGATGCGTGCCCTGGCCGATGAGGTGCGTGTGGATGCGATGGGCAATGTGGTTGCCCTTCGCCGGGGGTACGCGGCTGGGGGAGATGGGCCGAGCGTCATGCTCGCTGCTCATATGGACGAGATTGGCCTCATCGTGACCGGGGTGGAGAAGGGATTCATCCGCTTTACCTCGGTCGGCGGGTTCGACGATCGCGTCCTGTTGGGACAGGAGGTGATCGTTCACGGCCGGAAGGACCTACCGGGGATCATCGGCAGCCGGCCGCCTCATGTGTTGCCGGCGAGTGAGCGCGGTCGAGTGATCTCTCATCATGATCTGCTGATCGACGTGGGCCTGCCGCCGGACGAGGTGACCGCTCAGGTTCGTGTGGGCGACCTGGTCACCGTCAACCGCTCCATGATCGAGCTAAAAAACGATCTGGTGGCTGGAAAGGCCTTCGACGACCGGGCGTGTGTGACGGCCGTGCTTGCCTGCCTGGACATGTTGCAGAGGATGCGCCATGCCTGGAATGTATACGCCGTCGCGACGGTGCAGGAGGAGGTGGGATTGCGGGGAGCCACGACGAGCACTTTCGCTGTCACTCCCACCGTGGGTATCGCCTTGGACGTGACGTTCGGTAGCCAGCCGGGTGTGAGCGAGACCGAGACGATGGATGTGGGTAAAGGGCCAGCCATCGCTTTCGGGCCCAACATTCATCCGGCTGTGTTCGAGCGTTTGGAGGCTGTGGCGAAGGCGAATGAGATCCCCTATCAGGTTGACCCTATCCCGGCGGCCACCGGTACCGATGCATGGGCCATGCAAGTTACGAAGGCGGGCATTCCTACGGGGTTGATCTCCATTCCGTTGCGGAGTATGCATACTTCGGTCGAGACCATTTCGCTCAGGGATCTCCAGCGGGCGGGGCGTCTTTTGGCGCATTTCATCGCCGGGTTGGATGACACATTCCTGGACGCGCTACGGATGGATTGAGAGAGGCTGTCGATGGACACATGGGCATTACTCAAACAGCTTTCGGAAGCCCCGGGCGTCTCCGGGGATGAGGGCGCTGTACGGGCGATCCTGAAAGAGGCCATAGCGCCGTATGTGGATGAGATACGGGTGGACGCATTGGGGAACCTGATCGCCGTACAGCGAGCCACGGTAGAGGACCCTTTGCGGGTGATGGTGGAAGCCCATATGGATGAGGTGGGCTTGATGGTCATCCGCGCGGACAAAGATGGGTATCTGCAATTCCAAAAGGTGGGCGGGATCGACGATCGCATCCTGCCTGCCAAGGCCGTGCGGGTGGGCAAGGACGCGATCCCTGGCGTCATTGGGATAAAGCCGATTCATCTGTTAGGCAGCGCCGAGCGGAAGAAGGTGCTGGGCGTGGACGATTTGCGAATCGACATCGGCGCGTCCAGCCGAGAGGAAGCCGAGCGCTTGGTCAAGCGCGGTGATCGAGCCGTGTTCGATACGACCTTTGCCGATTTGGGGCCGCGTGTCAAGGGCAAGGCCTTTGATGATCGTGCTGGGTGTACGGTCCTGGCGGCATTGCTCGCCGCCGGTCCCTATCCCGTTGAGTTACATGCCGTCTTTGCCGTTCAGGAGGAGATCGGTCTGCGGGGGGCGCGGGTGGCCGCTTACGGCATCGACCCGGACTTAGCCATCGCTCTGGAGGGTACTGTTGCCGACGATCTCCTCAAGGAGAAGGATGAGAGTCCTACGACGGAACTGGGCAAGGGGCCGGCACTCACGGCTATGGATCGCTCTGTCATCGTGGATCCTCGCTTGTTGCGCTTCCTGATCCAGACGGCGGAGCAGGCAGGCATCCCGTATCAGATCAAACAGCCGGGCGTTGGAGGTACCGATGCCGGCCGTATCCATCTGGTTCGGGAGGGCGTGCCGAGCGCTGTGGTCGCAGTTCCTTGTCGGTATATTCATGGCCCAGTCTCATTGCTTGACAAGCAGGATATGGATTGGACGATCCAGCTTATGGAGGCTGCCCTGAAGCGCATTTCCCCGGACGTGCTGGCACGCTAAGGGGGACTTGGAATGTCCATTTGTGCTGTGCCTGGGGATCAGGGAAGGCAGCGGGAATGACTCGTCAGAGAGGAGCAGCAAAGTGAAGGACTTAATCCAGAAACTGGTGGAATCATGGGGCCCGTCTGGCTATGAGGACCGGGTGCGCGAGCTCATTCGGGCTGAGATCGCCGATGTTGTGGATGAGTGGCGTGTGGACGCGCTCGGGAATCTGATCGCTGTGAGGAAGCCGATCCGGCCGGGTGGTATGCGCGTGATGCTGGCCGCGCATATGGACGAGATCGGCGTGATGGCGACTTACGTAGACGAGAAGGGATTTATCCGTTTTACCAATATCGGTGGGGTTTATCCCCTGAACCTGCGTGGCGGGCGCGTGCAGTTCCGGGATGGCCGGGTGGGAGTCATCAATCGCGAGGAGAAGGCGGAGGGAGATCCGACGCTGGCGCAGATGTTCATCGACGTGGGCGCTGCGTCGCGTGAGGACTGTCCGGTACGCGTGGGAGACCCGGCCGTCTTCTTGCGCGACTTCGTCGATTTGGGGCCTCGCCTTGTGGCAAAGGCCCTGGACGATCGCGTGGGCTGCGCGATTCTGATCGAGGTGATGAAGCAGCTCCAGGATACACCACACGAGGTGGTAGGTGTGTTCACTGTGCAGGAGGAAGTGGGTTTGCGCGGCGCTACGACATCGGCCTTTGGCGTGGAGCCCGACCTGGCGTTGGCGATTGATGTCACGGCGACGGGGGATACCCCCGAGGCGCGTAAACGGCCGATGAAACTGGGAGCCGGCCCGGCGATCAAGGTGAAAGATCGCGGTATGCTGGCCCATCCCAAAGTGAAGGATCGCTTGATAGAGACGGCTGAGCGGCTGGGCATTCCCTACCAGCTTGAGGTGCTGGAGCTGGGCTCGACGGATGCCGCGTCCATCCAGACGAGCCGTGCTGGTGTGCCCACGGGCTGCGTGTCCATCCCGACACGCTATTTGCACTCCCCGTCGGAGATGGTGGATTATGAGGATGTGACCAACACGGTGCGCCTGATCCTGGGCTTCCTGCGTGAGCCGATCGATCTCGGCTGATGAAGGATTGAGTCGTTGAGCTGGCAGAGAGACAGGGCCCCAACTCCAGGAGTTGGGGCCCTATCGTTTCATGCGTTCTCCGCTATGCTTTGCCGGAAAGTCTCCTGAACCTGGCGAAACGTCCCCGGGTCCGTGAGCAGGTCGATGGCCGTCATGGCCAGGGCCTTGGCACCGGCGATAAGCCCTTCGTGGCCGCGCGGGGATACCGCGGCCTCCCTGAACTCGGGTGTGTGCCCGGCTACTCCCTCATCGGCGATGGCGATGTAAGCGTGCAGAGCGGGTACCACATGGCTAACGTTGCCCATGTCCGTGGACCCCATGCGCTCGTTGGCGTCTGGCTCTTGAACTTCGCGGCCCAGCAGGTGCAAGTTCCGATCGAAGAGGTCTGCCAGGATGGGGTTGGGAATCATGTTATCGTAGTGATACAGGTCCTGGATTTTCACCTGGGCGCCTGTCGCCATAGCCGCCGCTTGGGCACAGACGATGACCTTATCGACGATCTCCTGTGCCAGGGTGCTGGTGGGGGCGCGCACGCTGAACCGGGCGGTCGCATACTCCGGGACGATGTTGTGGGCATCACCGCCGTCCGGTATGATACCGTGGATGCGCACGCCGTCGGGAACGTGGCCACGCAGAGCGTTCACGTTGTTGAATAGCAGGATGACGCCGTGCAGGGCATTGATCCCCTCATCCGGGGCGGCGGCCGCGTGAGCTGCTTTACCGAAGAACTCGAAGAAGAGGTTGTGGGAAGACAACGACCGACGCCGTGTCATGTTCCGCACCGATGGATGGATCATCATGGCCACGTCGATGTCCTGGAAGGCCCCTCGGTCGACCAATAAGGCCTTGCCGCCGCCTTTCTCCTCAGCGGGGGTGCCCAGGAGCACGACGGTGCCCGGGAGCTCGTCGATCACGGTGCCGACGGCCAACGCCGCGCCCAGCGCTGCTGTACCGATGATGTTGTGGCCGCAGGCGTGTCCGAGGCCGGGTAGGGCGTCGTATTCCGCCAGGAAGGCGACGGTGACGCCGGGACTTGCCCCAGAGCGTTGGGCCCGGAAGGCGGTGGGCAAGTCGGCTATTCCCCTTTCGACGACGAAGCCATGCCGTTCCGCCGTATCGCTCAGGAGCTGCATGGCCTGGTATTCCTCGAAGGCGACCTCTGGATGCTCGTGGATCGTCGTGCTGATACGAATCAGATCATCACGCATGGCATCCACGGCGGACATGACGCGTTCCTTCAGCTCGGGAAGAGAGGGTCCCATGAGCATATCCTTCGTTCTGTGTGTTGTTGCTTGCTAGAAAGGCCATTTATCCTGGGCGCGCAGGGGGCGCTCCAGGTCGTGTTCAATCAACATCTGTCTCACCTTGTCACGGGTGCGGCGACGGGCGAGAGGATTCGGGTATGTGGCCAGGCGCAGGAGCAGGCGGGATAAAGTCATGGCGGCATCGTGGAGATCCCTGGGCTCCACTTTGTCCAGGGTGTCGGCTGCCGTGTGTCCGAACCCGCGCCCGAGCTTGGGGTCGCGGCCGCGCGATCGCATGTTGATGGCCGGGATCCCCGCCAGCACGAAGGGGAAGGCGTCCGTGGCCGTGGCGATGGTCTCATCCAGCTTTAGGGGCATTTCCATCGCCTCCGTCCAACTCCGGAGTAGCGGGCGGAGTTCTGAGAACCCAGAGAGGCTGAACCCACCTACGCCGCCGGTCACGCCGCCGTCTATGTTCAGCATCAACGCCACGTCATTCAGGTCCTGGGCGTGTTGGCGGACGTATTCGGTAGATCCCAGTACGCCCAACTCCTCTACGGCGAAGCAGATAAACCGGATGGCCCGTGGGAGCCGGCCGGCTAGCGGAGCGAACAGTCGTGCCAGTTCCAAAACCAGCGCCACGCCGCTGCCATCGTCCATAGCTCCCTGGGCGATGTCGTGGCCGTCGTAGTGCGCCCCGACGATGATCGTCTCCCGGCCAGGGTTGCCGCGCACCTCCCCGATCACATGAGCGGCCTCTGTGGGGCGCGATTCGTTTTGAATGTTCATCTCGACGGTCACAGGGCCCTTTTCTGCCCAGCGCGATAGCAGGAACCCGTCCTCCAGACATAGCCCGGCCGCTGGGATCTCGGCGATGCGCCCGGAGCGCAGAGACCCGGTGGGAGCCAGCCGTCCCGGCAGGTGGTTCACGAAGAGGAACCCGGCGGCTCCTGCGGCTACCGCTCGTCCGTATTTCTCACGTCGGTGGATCCACGTCCTGCTGCCCTCGGGGCTAGCGCTGCTGACCATGACGATTTTACCCGTTAGCTTGCCATCGTGGGTTGAGAACTCCTCTTCTGTGCCCATACCCACATCGACCAACTCGGCCCGTAAGCCTCCCTGTGGGGTGGATGGGGAGTAGACTAGGGAGATGGCTGATGGTAAAGGAATCTCCCTGGGAGTCAGCATCCGTACCTGGCAGGTGCCGCGATGCCAGCCTGTATACGTGAACGATTCGAGATGCACGTTGGATAGGTTCAACTGGGAAAACCGATCGCGCAGCCAGTCGCGGGCGGCGGCCTCTCCGGGGGTTCCCCCAAAGCGGCTGCCGAAATCGCACAGGGTCGTTAGATGGGAATAGAGCGTCGGCGAGGTCCACGCCTCGCCGATCAACCGTATCTCCTCGATGTTCAGATCAATAGCCATAGTCACCTCGAGCTTGAGTGAGGGGGTGAGTGAATGGCAAGTTGCCCCCTTGCCTGCTTAGAGGGAAGGCAATCTGGTGCCGCGGGCTCACCTCTACCGAACGATGTGAGGATCCAGAGCGTCACGCAACCCGTCGCCGATGTAGTTGATGGCGATGACGGTGATGAAGATCATGAGCCCCGGGAAGATAGCCATCCACATGTTGCCGCGCATCATCTCATCCTGGGCGTTTTTGAGCATATTGCCCCATGTAGGGGTTGGGGGTTGCACGCCGAATCCGAGGAAGCTGAGGCCGGACTCCGTGATGATGGAGGAAGCCACGCGTAGCGTGCCAGCCACAATCACTGGGCTGAGAGAGTTCGGCAGGATATGGCGGATGATGATGCGGCGGTTGCTGACGCCTAGGGCACGCGCTGCCTCGACGAATTCCTTCTCGCGAAGTGACAGGAAAGCGCTTCGGACCAGGCGGGCCACGGTCATCCAGGAAAGCAGGGCGATGACGAAGACAATAGCGAAGACGCCGCCGCCTGCCTGTAGGAGTGGAATGTTGATGCTGCGCAACAGGAGCGTCATGAGGATCAGCACGAAGAGCTGTGGCAGCGAGAGCATCAGGTCCGTGAAGCGCATGAGCAGGTTGTCCAGGATGCCACCGTAGAAGCCTGCCAGGGCCCCCACGGATGTGCCGATCAGCAGGGCGAGGCTCATGGCCATGACGCCAATAGATAATGATATGCGCCCTCCCTGCATGATGCGCGTGAGCATATCGCGGCCGAGATCGTCTGTGCCCATAGGATGGCGCAGTGAGGGCGGTTGGTATCGCTCCGAGAAGTTGGAGTGGTAAACGTCATAGGGAGATATTTCGGGGCCGATGATGGAAGCGATGGCTAGGATGGTGACGACGATGAGACCGATGACGGCCATACGATGACGCTTGAAGTGGCGCCATGTCATATGGGCCATCGACTCGGCCTCGTACGGCTCGTACGCCTCGTTCGGCCCCTGGCCAAGCGTGATCGTGGGAACAGGAGTGTCACTCTGCGTGGTCATAGCCTCTCCATGAATTGGCTCAGTCATAGCGGATGCGTGGGTCTAGATAGGCGTAGGCTATGTCAGCCAACAGGTTGAAGAAGATGATGAGCGCGGCGTTGATCATGATGATCGCCATGAGCATCGCGTAGTCCACGCGCTCGGCGGAACGGTAGAATAGCCGCCCCATGCCCGGCCAGGAGAAGATCGTCTCCGTGAAGAGGGCACCGCCGAACAGCCCCGGCAGGTCCAGGGCAATGATGGTGACGACGGGTAGCGCCGCGTTTTTGAGTGCGTGGACGTAGATCACAGTGCGTTCGGCTAGCCCCTTTGCTCGCGCGGTGCGAATGTAATCCAGATGGATGACCTCCAGCATACTGGATCGCATGTAGCGTGTATACGTGCCCGCGCCGAACAGTGTGAGCATGGTGACAGGCAACACCATGTGCCATGCCAGATCCCCAGGTGAGAAAGGTTTCCCCAGGGTGACCATACCGCGCGCCGGGAAGAGGGGCCTCCCTGTAACCGGATTCCGCAAGCCCACGTGGAAGATCATGATCAAGATAAGGCCGAACCAGAAGATGGGGATGGATTGCCCCATGAACGCGATGGTGGTCACGACGTGGTCGAAGATGGAATACTGGCGGAGCGCGGAGAAGATGCCGATAGGCAGCGAGAAAAGGATGGTTGTCATAAAGGCAACCCCCATAAGCAGTAAGGTGTTCGGCAGGCGATCCCCGATCTCCTGAAGGACGGGGCGTTTCGTCGCCAGCGAATACCCCCAGTCCCCGCGCAGGATGTTACCGAGCCATTTCAGGTATTTGACGTGAATGGGGTCATTCAGCCCGAGTTGTTCCTCCAGCCGGGCCATGTCCTCGGGGGTGATGTTGGGGTTTTGTTCATAGGCAGCCATAGGACCGCCGGGGATGATCTGTAGTAGTAAGAATACGATGACACTGATGATCCATAGTAAAGGAATGGCCTGCAAGAGGCGCCGTATGATGTATTTGGTCACAGCTTTACCTCTTGATTTTACCCGTAAGATGATGCTATCGGATAGAGTTAGACAGACATTGCAGATGACGACAATGGGAGCAGGGGCAAGGTATGCCTTGCCCCTGCCTTTTTCTCCCTTTACTGGACAAGAGGGTTTATTGGGATACCCACCAATCCTCGGCGTTCCATCCGATGTCCATCCAGTTATTGTCGACCCAGCCGTGCAATCGCGTACGATACGCGTTCAGCTCTAGACGGTCGTAGAGGTAGATGTGCGGCAGCCCAGCCGCGATCCGCTCGCACAGCCGTTGATAGGCCGCTTTGCGTTCGTTAAGATCGGGGCTGCTGCCGGCTTCCTTGATAGCCGCGTCAGCTTCCTCGTCGATCCAGCGGGAGTAGTTAAAGCCACGCCCGCCGTTGGCCTTGGTCGGGATGTTCCAGGAAGCGAAGTAGCCCTCCATGTGTGCCTGGGGATCGACGCCATAGGTTGTCGTGTACATCAGGATGTCAAAGTGGCCGTGCTTGCGGAAGGCGCCGCTGGCCCAGGAGCCGAATAGCACGGAGGAAGGCACATTCTCGATATACAGGTCGATGCCGATGTCCTTCATCATCTCGACCAGGAGCTGCTCGACTTGCTCGCGTAGCTTGTTCCCGCTGGTCGTCTGGATCTTCAGCCGGAGGGGTTGGCCCTCTTTCGCGTTCGCACACCCGTGGCATTCACGGATGCCATCGCCATCCTGATCGATCCAGCCAGCCTCCTTCAGGAGCTGGCGGGCCTTGTCGGGGTTGTATTCACTGACGGGAATATCGCACTTGGCCCATCCCAGATTCAGCTCGGAGGTGCCCAACGTGGCCTTGCCGTAGAGCAAGTCGTCGTTGATCTTCGCCTTGTCGATGCCGTATTGGATGGCTTGCCGCACCCTCAGGTCGCCCAGAGCCCAGTGTGGGTGGTGCAGCGGATCGTCGGTGGCGTCGATGGTGGGATCTGCCAGGTTGAGCAGGAGACGCTCGGTCCCGGTGTCGGGTGGGGCGGAGAGCACGACGCCATCCATCTTCTGGAATTCGGGGATGTCGGCTTCCACCAGATCCCAGAGGATATCGATGTCGCCGGTCTGGATCATCGCCTTGCCCACCTCGCGGCTGGGCGTGATGATGACGTTGATGCCGTCCAGATAGGGCTTCTCAGGGGCGTCGCGATAGTTAGGGTTCTTGACCAGCGTGATGTGATCGCCAGACACCCACTCTTTCATCATGAAGGGGCCCGTGCCGATGGGATGCCAGTTGAAATCCCACTTGGGCATGTTCGCCGGGTCACCAGTAGCGTGGCGCGGTAGGATACTGTATGTCAATAGTGCCAGGTACGGGGCGTAGAACTTCTTGAACTTGATGATGGCTGTCGTGTCGTCGGGGGTCTCAATGCTTTCGATGTCCTGCCAGCCGGTTGTGCTGACGGCCCCGCTGTCTGGATGCATGGTGGCTTCCCAGGTGAACTTGAGGTCATCCGACGTGAACGGCTGGCCGTCTGACCACTTGATTCCTTCCTTAAAGTGGACGGTGATCGTTAGCCCGTCCTCGGAAACGCCGCCATTTTCCCGGGTAGGTACCTCTTTGGCCAGGATGGGGAAGAAATGGCCATCAGGATCCACCCCCAGCGGAGCCTCCAGGATGAATTCGTCCACCTCATCACAGGCTGTCTGCGTGCAGAGGGCTGGATTTAAGATCTCCGGCTCCTGGTACAGGGCGAAGGTGATCGTGCCACCATGCTTGGGGCCTTCCTCCGCGGCGGGCGCTGCCGCCTCCCCTGCCTTCTGCCCTGTCTCAGGTGCCGCTTTCCCGCCCGATGGGGCCTGGGCTGCCGGGGCACAAGCAACCAGGACGACGCTCAGCACCACGAAGAAGCTGAGCACAGTCCACAATCGAGATGTACGCATGGAATCCTCCTTTCCTGCTGAGAGAAGTGTGAATATTGGATACCGTTGCACGTTATAGAAGACTTCAGCGATCCACCGAGAAGCGTGTTGCCACTTCTCGGTCGTTGCTTTATTGAAGGTCTGGTCACACAGCCACGTTGCTGGTGGGGGAATTGCGGTATCCCCGAGGCGGATACCTGCATTGTTGTACGTGGAGTAAGGAGAGATTACTCCTTAGGACGGACTGTCGAAGCTGAACTTTGTTAGAATCTAACGGGCTCCCCGGGTTTTCCTCTCGAAATGAGAATGGTTGTATCTCTGTCATAACCGTTCTTAACTGTGTAGGAGTGCTTACCAGAGAACCCCCGAGGGCCTGGGAAGTGAAGCCCTTTCTCCCTCTGGGTCCAAATTCATTGGAGTCCAATGCATGAACGCATCTACTCGTGTTGGAACGCGCAGAGCATAGGAAGCACCCATGTGAATCTGTGACGTGCCTCTACTGGCCGGGGCTGCATTGCTTATACCATATGGGCGAAAGCATCAAAGCTGACGTGAAGCCAAGCATCAACCGGGGCGCCTTAAGAGATTAGCTCTTGAGGACATTCATACTATACCTGCAAGGGACCAAATTGTCAACCGGAGGTAAGCGGTGATTACCCATAAGTGCGATATGTATGCTTAACATGCCTTTCTCCACCGCAGAGACGCCGAGGACGCAGAGGAACTCCCTTTATTTTCCTTCCTCCTCAGCGCTCTCCGCGACTCCGCGGTGAGATGTGGGTAATCACCGCATGTCGAGAAAAAACTAGCGCTTCTCCAAAAACCAATAAAAGCCTTCCTCATCCGCATCCGGTCGACGGCTAACCTCACGTGACCCGTACTTGATGACCTTCGCGATAAAAAGAGGGTTTCTGTGCGTTCTTGGAATGCACCCGAGCAACTACCAGTTGCTTCGGCTACGCGGGCGTGGTATAATCGGCCTCAGCCAAACCAGCAAGCCGCGTCATTCCGACTTCTTGTGAAGCTATGCCGGGGGAAAGCATGGACAAGATGCAGTTTGATATGGTGCAGATCGTCAGGTCTGTGCCATTGTTTTTGTCCCTGACCCGACAGGATTGGGAAGACGTGGCCGAAATGCTGGTCGGCCGTTGCTACCCCAAGGACGCTTACATCATTCAGGCAGGCGAACCACCGGACGCGCTATATATCGTCTGGGAAGGCCAGGTCAAGATCCTGCGCCACTCCGAGGAGGGCCGGGATATCGTCCTCGATGTCATCGGGCCGGGCCATATGTTTGGCGAGATGGCCGTCTTCGACGGGATGCCCTACAGCGCCAGCGCCCAGGCGATGGAGGACGTGGCCGTGGTCGCCATCTCCCGCCCCGACTTCTTCCGCTTGCTCGAACGTCATCCGGGGGTCTCGTTGGCCGTCATCAGCGAGCTTAGCCGCCGTCTGCGCAATGCCAGCGACCTGGTGCACAGCCTGGCGGTGGAGCGCGTCGAGCGTCGTATCGCACGGATGCTGCTCAAGCTGGCAGCCTCCAGCGCCCAATACAGCGCCGATGGCCTGGTCATCGACCTGCCCCTCACGAGACAGGATATCGCCGACATGACCGGAACCACCGTGGAGACGGCAATCCGGGTCATGAGCCGTTTCCGCAAAGAAGGGCTTATCACCACTGAGCGCGGCCGAGTGGTCGTCCTCGACCCGGAGGGCCTGCGTTCTGTAGCCGAGGAACGCTGAGATAGTGCGGTGAAGGCCACGCAAGGGTTTGTTGAGGGAATCCAACCGCTCGGCCCTGGATTGCTGCTCCACCTGAGATGGCCGGTTCCAAACACCTCCTGCACTCCTGGGCAGTTCTTCCTGGTACGATGTACGCCCAATTGGGATATATGGGACCCTTATCTACGTCGCCCCCTGCTCCCTGCATTGATCGCCCCCCAGCACATCGCGCTGTGGCTGTCCGACGCGACAGACCGCGGGCAGATGTGGCTGATGGCGCAGCCCAAGGGCACACGCCTGGATATGCTCGGCCCGGCGGGACACGGCTTCGAGCTGCCGCCGTCGCCTGGACATGTACTGATCCTGGCCCGAGATGAGGGGATCGGCCCGGTATGGCCGGTGATGCAACAGGCCCTGGCGGCTGGACACCAGGTTACCCTGGCCCTGGGAGTAAAGCGTAGCAATTGGATCGTGCCCCCCGCCCTGGTGCCCGTTGAGGTCGAGTACAGGCTGGCGACGGGCGACGCCGGCCCTGGGGGCCCGAGTGACGTGTTTGCCCTGCTAGACGGGCTTGAGGGATGGCCCGATCAGGTCTATGCGGCCGTGCCACCAGACGACTGGCCGCGCCTGCGCGCCTGGATCGAGCGGTGGCGCCCCAGCGTGGAGCCCGGCTTCGTTCAAGTGCTGGTAGCGAGTGACTTCATATGCGGCATCGGGGCCTGCAGAGCCTGTACGGTTGAGCTACGGAACGGGAGATACGCTCGCGCGTGCGTGCACGGCCCGGTGATGGACCTGACCCTGTTGGCATGAGGATGAGAACCAGTGACCATCGAGCTGGCGCCCGGCCACAAAGTTGAGTTGATGCTATCATCGCCGTTGATCCTGGCCTCTGGGATGATCGGCTATGGCGATGCCCGGGCACGAGCATTGGACATCTCCTACTGCGGGGCCTGGGTCACCGCCCCTATCGGGCTTGCCCCACGTTCCGGCCCACCGACTCGCGCCGTTGAGATCTCAGGCGGGATCGTCCTGAGCGAGACAGGTCAGAACCCTGGCGTGGAGCGTGTGCTTCGGAGGTACCGTGCCCTCTGGAGGCGCATGGAAATCCCCACTATTGCCCGACTGTGGGGATCGGCCGGGGAACAAGCGGCTGTGGCAGAACGGCTTGAGACCGCCCAGTGCGTCGCCGCGTTAGAGCTGGCGCCGGATGAAGACGTGGGACCGGATGGTG